>CAKUUM010000043.1 GCA_934692905.1 uncultured Bacteroidales bacterium | reverse complement strand
TTAAATCTCCAATTTGAACATTCTACACAACTCACTATCTTTTGACTGAAAACAACCCTTATATCGAACTCACGTTAGATTAGTATGTGATTCCCCCGACCTTCTCGCGAGGATACAAAGATTCTGTCCAACCATATAACGCTCCTGTAACGACAAAAATAAAGGAGACCGCCCACAAATGTGAAGCAGTCTCCTTGTCACAATAATGAGAATGTCCGGATTATCCGAGACGCTCGAGTTCTACGGTGAAGTGGCGCATCAGCGGAGCCTCTTTGGTGATTTTGAGTCCGCGGGTGATGGTCTCTCGACGGTCGTAAACGTTCTTCAATGCAGCGGCGATGACATCCATGTGGTTGTCGGTGTAAACGCGACGCGGGATGCAGAGACGTACAAAGTCCAATCCGCCGAAACGGTTCTCGCGTGTGACAGGGTCGCGGTCAGCCAAGATGTAGCCAATCTCGCAAGCGCGGATACCAGCCTCGAGGTAGAGTTCGCAGGTCAGCGTCTGTGCGGGGAACTCCTCTTTCGGCACGTGGGTGAGGACGCGGTCGGCATCCACGAAGATGGCGTGACCACCGGCAGGACGCTGGTAAGGAATGCCGTATTCGTCAAGTTTCTTAGCCAGATATTGCACCTGATGGATACGGGTTTCGAGCATGTCGAACTCGGTGTTCTCGTCCAGACCGACAGCAAGAGCCGCCATATCGCGGCCGTTCATACCGCCGTAGGTGAGAAAGCCTTCGAAAGGAATACAGAACTGCTTGCAGCCCTCGTACCAGTCCTCTTTGTTGGTGGCGATGAAGCCTCCCATGTTGACGAGGCCGTCTTTTTTGGCGGACATGGTCATACTATCGACATACGAGAACATCTCGAGTGCAATCTCTTTGATGGTCTTGTCGGCATAGCCCGGTTCGCGGGTCTTGATGAAATATGCGTTCTCGGCAAAGCGTGCGGAGTCCATATTTACAGGCACTCCGTAGCGGTGGCAGAGTTCAGCGGTCTCGCGGATATTCTGCATGGAAACGGGTTGACCGCCAACGGTGTTGTTGGTGACGGTGAGCACCATAAAAGGCACGTTGCCGGGGTTCTCTTTGAGCAGTTTCTCCAGTTTCTCGAGACTGACATTGCCTTTGAAAGGAGCCTCGAGTTGGGTGTTTTTAGCCTCGTCCACGGTGACGTCGATGGCAAAAGCCTTGCGCGACTCGATGTGGCCTTTGGTGGTGTCGAAGTGTGCGTTGCCCGGGATGATTTGTCCTGGTTTAACGAGGTAGGAGAAGAGCACGTTCTCGGCAGCACGACCTTGGTGGGTGGGGATGACGTACTTGAAGCCGGTTAGGCGGGTGACGGTGTCCTTGAACTCGAAGAACGATCGGCTGCCCGAATAACTCTCGTCGCCCATCATGAGGGCTGCCCATTGGCGGTCGGACATGGAGCCCGTACCGGAGTCGGTGTTGAGGTCGATGTAAACCTGCTCGCTGCGGAGCATGAAGATGTTGTTTTTGGCCTCTTTGAGCCATTGTTCGCGCTCTGCGCGTGTGGATTTGCGGATGGGTTCAACCATCTTGATTTTCCATGATTCAGCAAATGGTAGTTCCATAATACTAGTTTGTTTTAGGGTTAATTATTTGGTTTATAATCAGTTGTCTTGTTCGTCGCCGAAGCGCGTTGTCTTGGCGATGCCGCACGTCCACCACAGCCAAAGCAGGAACTGCATGCCATAGAAGAGGTACTTGAATATATAGGTGTGCAGCAATTCAAACCATTCGGGGTGGTGCTCTATTGCCAAGGCGATGAGCGTGATGCGGAGGATGTTGAACGCATACACGCAGAGCAATCCGAGAGGTATAAACCACACTTTTTTCCTCCAAGGTCCGCGCGCTACCAGCATGACTATCAGCCATATAAACGACTGCTTCAGTCCGGTACAACTCCATACGATGGTGGTGCCTATGCCCGTGGCGGGGTAGCAAATTGTGCTGCCAATCAGTTCCACGCCGCTGTTCGTGAGGTGAATCAGCCCATAGACCACCTGCGAAATATGCGCCACCAGCCACGTGAAGGGGGCTGTGATGTCCAATCCGAACCATATCACTTGCTCGCTGCCTTCGTCGCCCACCACTGTGAACTTCCAGAAATAATTGGCAGCCAGCAACGCCACCACAAAGATGATTATATCTATATAAGGTGATATGTCAAATCTTCGTTTTGGCATACGGCACTGCGTCTATCGGGCAGAAATCGTGGTCAAGGTACTTGAAATAGCCTGCTTGGCACACCATCGCCGCGTTGTCCGTGGTGAAAGAGAACGGCGGTATGAATACCTCCCAATGGTAGCGTTTGCCGTAGTCGATGAACGCCTGCCGCAGCCCGCTGTTGGCACTCACGCCGCCTGCCACCGCCACTTGGTGCACGTCCAAGTCGAGTGCGGCACGCTTGAGTTTGTTCATCAGAATATCAATTACTGTGGCTTGCAGCGAGGCGCACAAATCTGCTTTGTGCTGCTCGATGAAGTCGGGGGTGTCTTTGAGTTGGTCGCGCAGGAAATATAGGAACGAGGTCTTGAGTCCCGAGAACGAGTAGTCGTAGCCCTGAATATGGGGCTTGGAGAATTGGTACGCCTGCGGGTTGCCCTCTTTTGCCAACTTGTCAATCCACGGACCGCCAGGGTAGGGTAGCCCCATCACCTTGGCGCATTTGTCGAACGCCTCGCCCGCGGCATCATCGATGGTCTGCCCGATGATTTCCATTTGGTTGTACGCTTTCACGAGGACGATTTGGCTGTTTCCGCCACTGACGAGCAGGCAGAGGAACGGAAATGACGGGTGTTTGATTTCCACGCCCGCCATACTCGGCGTGGCGGCTTTCAGTTCCGCCGACGGCTCCACAAAGTGTGCCAGCACGTGGCCTTGCAGGTGGTTGACCTCCACCAGTGGTATGCCGAGCGACAATGCCAAGCCCTTGGCAAAGCCCGTGCCGACCAGCAGACTGCCGAGCAATCCGGGTCCGCGTGTGAAGGCAATCGCACTCAATTCCCTATTGCCCACGCCCGCGCGACGCAAGGCTGCGTCCGCCACTGGCACGATGTTCAATTGGTGCGCGCGGCTCGCCAGTTCGGGAACCACGCCCCCGAACTCCTCATGCACGCGCTGCGATGCCGTCACGTTGCTCAGCAGTACGCCGTCGCGAATGACTGCCGCCGAGGTGTCGTCACAACTGGACTCTATCGCCAAGATAACTACACTTTCCATTGCGGCTGCAAAATTACGAAAAATATTTGGTCAATCCAATTTTTTTTGTAATTTTGCGGGATAATTTAATTGCACGTGGTATGTACATGTACTTTTTTCTCGTACGCTTAGCCGCCCTCCTCGGGCACAAGAAAGCCAAGAAGTTGGTGGCGGGTCAGAAGCGTGCGTTGGACGAACTGAAGACGCTGGGCGGCAGCCCCGTGGTATGGTTCCATGCCGCATCGGTGGGCGAGTTCGAGCAGGCGCGCCCTGTCATCGAGCGTCTCCGTCAGGAGCAGCCCGACCGTTGCATACTGCTCACGTTTTTCTCACCGTCGGGCTACGAACTGCGCAAGAATTACGACCTTGTGGACAAGGTGGTGTACCTGCCTTTTGCCACCAAGCGCAACGCGGAACGCTTTCTGAAGAACGTGAATGTGCAACTCGCCATCTTCGTCAAGTACGAGTTCTGGCCGGCGTACCTCCACGCTCTCAAGCATCACCACGTGCCTACCTATCTCATCTCCGCCATCTTCCGCCCGGGGCAACTGTTCTTTCTGCCGTGGGGCAAGCCGTATCTGCGTCTGCTGACCTGTTTCCAACACATCTTTGTGCAGGACGACGCTTCGCGCCTGCTGCTCAACAAGCACGGCATCAGCAACGTGGATGTCGCGGGTGATACTCGGTTCGATCGCGTGTCGGAGGTGAAAGAACGTGCCAAAGACCTGCCCATCGTGGAGGGGTTCACCGCGGGTGCGGAGCGCGTGCTTGTGGCGGGCAGCACATGGTGCCCCGACGAGCAACTGCTGGCGCGCTACATCGCCGAGCGGCCGAACACCAAACTGGTGCTGGTGCCTCACGAGATTGACGTCCAGCACCTCCACCATATCTTTCAGTTCTTCGAGGGACGCTACGTGCGCTACTCGGAGGCGACGCCGATGAGCCTCGACAAGTGCCGCGTGCTGCTGGTGGACACCATCGGCGTGTTGTCGTCCATCTACCGCTACGGGCACGTGGCGTATATCGGCGGCGGGTTCGGCGAAGGCATACACAACACCCTCGAGGCAGCGGTCTATGGTATGCCTGTGGTCTTCGGACCCAAGTGGAAGAAGTTCCGCGAAGCCCGCGGGCTCCTTAATGCCGATGCGGCGCGCACCGTACGCAACTACACCGACCTCACCAACGCCATCGACGAGGCTTTCCTCCGTCAGCGCGAGATGGGGCAGCATGCCGTCGAATACGTGCAGTCCGAGTGCGGTGCCACCAGCCGTATCTTCCACGCAATCTTCAAATAGTAAATACAGCAAACATCATGATACAAAAGCCTTCCATACCTAAAGGTACCCGCGACTTCGGAGCCATCGAAATGGCGCGTCGCAACTATATTTTCGACACCATCAAGTCGGTTTTCCGCCTCTACGGCTTCCAGCAAATCGAAACCCCCGCCATGGAAAATCTCTCCACCCTTATGGGCAAGTACGGCGAAGAGGGCGACAAACTGCTTTTCCGCATCCAGAACTCGGGCGAGAAAGCTGCCGAAGCACCCGAAAAGGGCTTGCGCTACGACCTCACCGTGCCTTTTGCGCGCTATGTGGTCCAGCATCGCGACCAACTCCAGTTCCCTTTCCGCCGTTTCCAGATACAACCCGTATGGCGCGCCGACCGCCCGCAGAAAGGGCGTTATCGCGAGTTTTACCAGTGTGACGTGGATGTTATCGGCACCAACTCGCTGGTCAGCGAGGTCGAACTCATGCAGATTGTCGAGGAGGTGTACCGTCGTTTCGGCATTCGCGTCGCCCTCCATATCAACAACCGCAAGGTGCTTGCCGGCATCGCCGAGGTCATTGGCGCGCCCGACAAGATGATTGACATCACAATCGCCATCGACAAACTCGACAAAATCGGCGTGGACAAGGTGAATGACGAACTGCGCGAGCGCGGACTCTCCGACGCCGCCGTTGCCGCTTTGCAGCCCATCCTCAACCTCTCGGGCAGCAACTCCGACAAACTCGACCAACTCTCCGCCATTCTCGCCACCTCGGAAATCGGCATGAAAGGCATCAGCGAACTCCGCACCATCTTCGACCTCTACGAATCCGCGAGCGGGTACGGTCACTCCGAGTCCCCCTCCTCCGAAGGAGGGGTTAGGGGATGTCTTCCAGTCTTTCTCGACCTCTGCCTTGCCCGTGGCTTGAACTACTACACAGGCGCCATTTTCGAAGTCAAGGCTCTCGACGTACAGATGGGCAGCATCACGGGTGGCGGCCGCTACGACAACCTCACCGGCATCTTCGGGCTGCCTGATGTCAGCGGCGTGGGTATCTCGTTTGGTGCTGACCGCATTTACGATGTCCTCACCGAACTTGACCTCTATCCCGCGGACATGCTCCAGACCACGCAACTGCTCTTCGCCGCTTTCGGCGATGCCGAACTGTGCTACGCCCTCACGTGGGCAAAGTCGCTCCGCCAGCAGGGCTTGCGCATCGAGGTGTACCCCGAGCCTGCCAAGATGAAGAAGCAGATGGCGTATGCCGATGCCAAGCACATACCTTTCGTGGCTATCGTCGGAGGCGACGAGATGGCTGCCAACAAGGTCATGCTGAAAAATATGTTAACAGGCGAGCAAAAGCCGTGTACAACCGAAGAGGTCATCCAAACAATCAGCAAGGGATAAGCAAGGGATGCGCAAGGGATAGGCTACCGATACTTACCTCTTGCGCACCCTTTTTTCTATCGATAATTGGGGCATTCCTGAGCCACAGGTATCGTATATCTTAAAATAAATCAACATACAACCACAGCAGGAACAGACCATATATATTAACCCCAAAAAACACAACCAATATGAAACGTTTTTTCACACTATTCATCTCCATGTTCATGGCAATCCTTACCTTTGCCAGCCCGCGCACCATGGAAGAGGCTATGCAAATCGCAGGACGCTTTGCTGCTGACAATCAGCCGTCTGTCTCTTCTGTTCAACGTATCCGCCGTGCACTCTCTGCCTCCCAACCGGTGCAGCCCATGCAATTGGCGTACACCCAGACGCAGACCGACACCGCTACCCCTGCGCTCTACGTCTTCAACACTACTTCCGATGATGGCGGCTTTGTCATTGTCTCTGCCGACGACCGTACGCGTGCCATTCTCGGCTATACGGACAACGGTCATTTTGACTCCGATAACATTCCCGACAACATGCATTTCTGGTTGCGCATGTATGCCTCCGAGATAGCCTCACTTTCCGATGACCCCGCCACCAACCTCAAGGCAGCCGCTGCCAATTTCCACGCGACTGCCGCCAATTTCTCTGCAACAGATGCCACAACCACCTATCCCACCGTCGCACCCCTCCTCGGACAAACCGTCTGGGGTCAAGGTACTCCTTTCAACAACCTATGCCCTGAAGTCAATGGCGACCACTGCCCCACGGGCTGTGTTGCCACCGCCGCGGCGCAAATCATGTACCATCACAAGCACCCCGCCAAGGGAACCGGCTCGCACTCCTATGAATGGAACCGGCAAACCCTCTCGGCAGACTTCTCCAACACTACTTTAGATTGGGCAAACATGCTCCCTTCCTATAAAGGCAATTACTCCGACACCCAAGCCACCGCGGTTGCTACCCTTATGGCAACCATCGGCATATCCTGCGACATGAACTACGGGCACGATGCTAGTGGCGCAGTAACGGCTGCCATGCTTGCTGCCTTACGTACATATTTCGGTTACGATGCCGCCATTCGGGCATTGCCCAAGGATTGCATGGACGAAACGGAGATGCTCACACTCATCGGGCAGGACCTCCAAACCAATCACCCAATCCTTGTAAACGGGCGTACTACCCAAGATGAAGGGCATGCTTTTGTCCTCGATGGCATGCAGTCCAACGGCTATGTCCACATCAACTGGGGTTGGGATGGTTATTCCGACGGCTATTTTGCCATTTCCTCACTTGATCCTTACTATCAAGGCACGGGCGGCGCAGCCAGTGGGCAAGGTTTCACCGAGCAGGTTACTGCTTATATCGGTATCCAACCCGACCGCGGTGGAGCACCCGTATCAACCTTGACGGCGGACGAAGTAACCGTCACCTCACCCTCGCGCATGCGGCGGGGCGACCGTTTCGATTTCCGCATTTCCACATTTACGAACATCTCCGCGAACAACGCATCGGGAAACGTGGCAATCCTTATATATAAGGACAACGCACTCTATACCTCTGTCGTCACAGGACTTGAGTATGAACTTCTTTCTGGTTGGTATTTCGATGAGTACATTCTCAATCAGTATATCAATGACCTGAAGACGGGCGACTATGAGTTCTCCCTCGGCTACCAACCCAAAGGTTCCACCTCGGTATACCCTATTCTTACCAAGATTGCCCGCGGCGAACGCCGTTTCCCTGTCACAATCACAGCGGACTCTGTCTTTGTCGGCAAGGGTACTGTCAACCACGACGGCAAGGCGGATGTCGAGTTCACAGAGGCCATGATTATTGACTATACCGATGGCGTGAACCGGAACTTCCTGCACCTGACGCTGGCAACCTCCGACTATGCCTCTACCGATGGCAAACAAACAGCAGGCTCTATATGGGAATTTGGGGTAGTTCCTGACAACCGTACCTCTGTCGTCGGCACATACCGACTTTCGGATATGGCAGAATATGGCAGCATGGTCAGCAATCCCTATTGGACGTCTCTCCAATATATGGTGGACGATGAGCCTGTCACTGCCGAACTCTCGGACGGCACAGTCACTGTCACGCTCGACAGCATCGGCAACTATGTCTTTGCCTTCAACATTGTGGCAAACAACAAGTCCTATGCCAACACCGTCACCATCCCTGCCGACCAAATAACCATCGGCAAGTACAACGCCACCGATAGCAAACTCTGCTACTCCTCACTGGAGAACACCACCGTTACCGCCCTTTCCGCGTCCGATGCCCTTGCGCTCATTCAGTCATTTGCATCCACGCGCAAAACCAGTATCCCGTACCTCGTACAGGGCACCATCTCCCAAATGGTGAACACCCCCGCCCAAATCCGGCAGCATGGTACGGCACGATTCTATATTTCCGACGACGGCACCACCGACAACCAACTCTATTCGTTCAACACACGTTGGCTCAACAACGAGGCTTTCTCTACGGGAACTGAAATAGAGTTGGGTGACCGCGTAGTGATATACGCGCCTTTGCAGAACTACAACGGTACCACACCCGAACTGTTATCGGGCTATATCTATCAGCACAAGGAGGCACCTCATTTGCACAACATCACCATTCGCACCCGCATGGCTTCAGACACCGTCTTCGATACATCCCGCGGACTGTACTATTGGTGGTGGGAGCAGGGGCAAGCCGGTCAAATCATTCAGGCGCAACTCTCCAAGGACGGTTGGTGGACGGCTACCGTCTCCACGATGGCGGACTCTGTGTCCTACCTCGCTGTCAATCAGGATGTTTCTGCTGTGGGCTGGGATGGATGCCAACAGACGTATGACTCACCTTTCTTTGCTTCCGACGCATGTTTCTATTTGGATGCCGTAACGGATGGTCTCCGTAAGGGGAAACTCCTGCCCACTTTCTGCGATGCCTTCACAGCCGACTGGCTCCCCTGTGACTTGCAAACCTTTGTCAAGGCAACAGGGGTGGAGTTCTCGTGGAAAACCGAGCAGCAGGCTCCCCACTACGAGTTTGTATTGGAAGACGCACAAACAGGCGAAATATCAACCTACTATCGTGAAGTACCGAGAGTGGGACTGATATTCAACGGTGTCTATTCGTTCAACTGGCGCGTGCGTTCTCTCGATGAGAATGGTATGCCTGTTTCCGACTTTGTCGAAGGCACACCTGTCACCACGCGCGAGAATCCGTATCAGCCCGCCAATATGCAGGCTTCCACTGCCGACAGCATTACATACTACTTCACATGGGATTCGCAACTGCCTGCCGACCACTATCTTGTCTCTATCTATTCCCATGGGTACACGTACATGGCGCGTGAGATATACGAACCCGTCTTTGTTCATACTTTCGAGTTGGCAGACACCTACACTTGGCGGGTGGATGCGTATGATGCGGACGACTATCGTATCGGCTACGACTATGGTGCGGATTTCGATGTGCCGCGTGTGCCGTCCTACGAAGTTACGGACCTGCAAGTCACCACCAATGGCAATAGTATCTCTGCCGCATGGACCAGCAATGCCGTTGTTTTCGAAGTAGGGCTATATGATACTGATACGCGAGATTTGCTGTATGAATCCATGACCTATGACTATCAGGTACAAATCACCAACATTCCGGATGGGCAGTACAACTTGAGTGTTCGTCCCGTGAATGAAGACGAGACCTTTTATATTGACGAAGCCACGGAAGTGCCTTTCACTATATCTTCCCAAGCAAATACCAACACCTATACGGTGGATATTGCCGCAGGTGATGGCGGCACGGTCAATACCGAGGTTAATGGTACGTATAACCATGGTGACATAGTTGTGATAAAAGCCATGCCTGCCATAGGCTGTCGCTTTACCCGTTGGAGTGACGGTAGCACACAATTCATGAGGACGCTCGTCGTTTCCGGCGACATTCGCCTCACCGCTGCTTTTGAGACCGTCAAGCAACATCAAGTCGTTATCGCACCCGTAGAAGGCGGCTACACTACCCCGGGCGCAGACTACTACACGGTAGATGACGGCACGGAGTTCACTATCTTTGCCGTACCCGAAGAGAACTACGACTTCACGGGCTGGACTGTCAATGGCGATACTGTTACGCAGAACCTCTATTCTTTCACCGTTACGCAACCCGTGCAGATTACGCCGCAGTTCACTGCCAAAGCCGCTCCTTTGGAGTACTACACCCTTACCGTCTCAATGGATGAAGGTGGCTCTGTCCGTGTCTCGCCCCTGTTGGACCGTTACCCAAAGGGTTCTGAGGTGGTATTGGAGGCTTTGCCCGACAGAGGTTATACTTTCAACTTCTGGAGTGATGCCAACACCAATTCTCTCCGTACCGTCATTATGACCGACAACTTAACGCTGACGGCTTTCTTCGCAAAGAGCACGGCACTCCCTGACACCCCTGCGGATGGTCTAACTATTTCCGTTGCGGACCGTACTGCCACCATCACCACTTCCACCCCGCAACCGCTCTGTATCTACGACCTTATGGGCAACTTGCTCCTCGCCACCCCTGCTACAACCCACACCACCTTCACCGCTCCCGCCGCAGGTATCTACCTCATCCGAACGGCGACAGGCACAACCAAGATAGTGCTATGAATATAAACAGGATATTGTTTGTCTGCCACGGCAATATATGCCGCAGCGTCATGGCGGAGATGGTCATGCGGCAGATGTTGTCGGAAGCGGGACTGGGGGACAAGGTACTTGTGGACTCCTGTGCCACTTCCACCGAGGAGATTGGCAACACCATTTACCCTCCTGCGCGGCGTTGTTTGCGAGCGCATGGCGTACCCATACTGCCCCATACTGCACGCCAAATCACACGCAGCGACTACGCTCGTTTCGACCTCATACTATGTATGGAGAACTACAACATACGCAATCTGCGACCTGTGTTAGGCAATGACATTATGGCAGAGGACACCACCCTACCCCGTCCCAAGATACATCGTCTGCTTCCACGCGATGTAGCCGACCCTTGGTACACAGGCGACTTCGAGACCGCCTACAGCGATATCGCAGAGGGTTGCCGGCTGCTTCTGCAACAACTTCAATAGATACATATGCGGATTGCGAAGTTCCCCTGTTTAGTCCCGTGTGTTTGTCGGGGTAAGTGTATGAGATTAGTATGTGATTAGTATGTGGTTAGTATGTGATTAGTATGTGATTCCGCCGACCTTGCCGAGAGGCTTGTATAGTCCAACAAAAACTTGTAACTTTGCAAACCCAAATTACACAACAATGAAAAAATTATTGCTCATAGCACTGCTGGGCGGAATGCTCGTCAGTTGCGCTCAAAACACCAACCAAAGTATGCAAACCGAAACCACCAATCCGCAGCAAGAAGCGGTACTCAACGCCATCCAGACCCGTGCTTCCATTCGCAAGTTTACGGGAGAAAAGATTAGTAATGAGCAGATTAACACACTCCTCCGCTGTGCCATGTCGGCTCCGTCGGCAATGAACAAACAGCCGTGGGCTTTTGTGGTGGTGACGGATGAAGCATTGCTCCGCAAGATGGGCGAAGCCTTTCCTTTTTGCCGTTGCGACAATGGCGCAGCCTGTGCCTTCGTGATGTGCGGCGACATGACAAAGACTATCGAAGGCGAGGGACAGGGTTTTTGGATTAACGACGTATCAGCAGCCACGGAGAACCTGCTCCTTGCCGCACACGCCATGGGTCTTGGTGCAGTCTGGACGGGTGTCTATCCGAGCCGCGAGCGTACCGCACAGGTACAGGAACTCTTGGGTTTGCCCGAGTATATCATCCCGATGTGCATTGTTCCCGTAGGCATTCCCGCAGAGCAACCTGCTGTAAAGCAGAAGTTTAAGGAAGAGAACGTCCACTACAACCGTTGGTAAAACCCGCCATGCAGTACTCCGTAGCGCACCTCGCGTATTCGTTTGCCGAACCATGGCAGCATGACCTCTTTGAGCAGTCGCTGTGTGACGTAGGTTTCGACGCATTCGATGGCGACCAAGCCTATATCCCGACCGCTCTTCTCCGTGCCCGCCGCGCGGAGGTTGAGGCGTTGATTAAGGACACCCAAGGTGTGCAACTCCTATCCTTTGAGGACTGCCCCGAGGAGGATTGGAACGCCGCGTGGGAAGCCGAACACGAGGTAGAGCAACTGCCTATGGATGTGCGCATTACGCCACGCTGTGCCTTTGGCGCAGGGCACCACGAGACCACCTCCATGATGGTCGATGCCTTGGTGGAGAACAAGGGTCGCTTTGCGCGCGTATTGGATATGGGTTGCGGCACAGGAGTGTTGGGCATTATGGCAGCCAAGTGCGGGGCAACGCACGTGACAGCAGTGGATATTGACGAGCAAAGTGTACGCAACGCGCAGGAGAACGCCACGCAGAACGATGTCCAAATGGACATTCGCCAAGGCAACACGCCTCCCGCAGGCGATTACGACCTGATTCTGGCGAACATTCACCGCAACATATTGCTTGCCCAACTGCCCGATTATGCACACTATACCGCCCCCAATGGGGAGGTATGGCTCAGCGGTTTCTATGAGGCGGACGTGCCTATACTGACCGATGCCGCCGCGCAAGCGGGACTGACGCATATCGCTACCCGTGCGCGTGGCGAATGGAGAATGATACAACTGCGAAAATGAGTACAATCTGTGCCATATCCACCCCCTACGGAAGCGGCGGCATTGCCGTAGTCCGCGTGAGCGGAACGGACGCTATTGCGCTGACCGACAGCCTGTTTCGCGGAAGGAAGCCCCTGCGTGAAGCACACGCTAACACCATTCATTACGGCACTATCGCGCGCGATAACGAGGTCTTGGACGAGGTATTAGTGAGCGTATTCCGTGCCCCGCACTCGTTCACGGGCGAGGATGTGGTGGAGATAGCCTGCCACGGCAGCCTGTATATCCAGCAGACGCTGTTGCAATGGCTGATTGATGCGGATTGCGAACTGGCACGTGCGGGCGAGTTTACGCAACGGGCGTTCTTGAATGGCAGACTGGATTTGGCAGAGGCAGAGGCGGTTGCGGACCTTATTGCCGCACAGACAAAGGCGGAAAAAGACTTGGCTATCAATCAGTTGCGCGGCGGCGTGTCACAAGAACTGGCAACCTTGCGCGCACGGTTATTGGAGTTCACCTCACTTGTGGAGTTGGAATTGGACTTCGCTGACCATGAGGAACTGGAGTTTGCCGACCGCCATCAACTGACCTCGCTGGCACAAGAGATAGACGCTAAACTCACCGCCCTGACGGGTTCGTTCCGCGCAGGCAATGCCATCAAGCAGGGCATTCCGGTGGCTATCATAGGTGCCACGAATGTGGGCAAATCCACGCTACTCAACGCCCTTGTGGGTGAGGAACGCGCTATCGTAAGCGATATTCAGGGTACCACGCGCGACACCATAGAGGACACCTTGGTATTAGGCGGGATTCTGTTCCGTTTCATCGACACCGCGGGCATCCGTACCACCGCCGACAAGATAGAGAGCCTTGGCATTGAGCGTAGCCTGCAAGCGGCACGCAAAGCCCTGATAATCATCAATGTGATAGATGCCACCGCCCCGCACGACACCCTCTCCGACCTGTCCGGACTGGAAGGCAAAACCATTATCCGCGTACTCAACAAGGCAGACCTTGTCAATGCACAATGCGCAATGCACAATGCGCAATTAGCCCTGTCTGCAAAGAGCGGGGATGTGGAGGTATTGAAGCAGGCATTGATTACGGAAGCGGGCAAGTTGTTCGACACACGCAATGCCGTAACTATCAGCAACACACGCCATTACGAAGCCCTTGTGCGTGCCTTGGACGCTATTCGCCGTGTGGAAGAGGGACTGCAGGAGCAACTTAGCGGAGAGTTCCTGAGTATGGACCTGCAGGACTGTCTCACCGCTCTCGGCGAGATAACGGGTCAAATCACGTCCCAAGAGGTACTGAACAATATCTTCAGCAAATTCTGTATCGGGAAGTAATAGATACAAGACAACAGACATTTGCAAAATCAGAAATAAAGTTGTATCTTTGCAGCGCAAACAATTAATGTTGTATTAAGATGAAACGCTTGAAACTTAAGGTATTGGCGCAGATAAATGTGCTATTGAGTGCGGTGCTGTCGCTGTTCGGGTGCGCTGAGATTCATGAAGATATGTATGGAGTGCCATATGTTACTTACCAATATTCGGGCGAGGTGACCAACGAACTGAAGCAGCCATTGGAAGATATACAGGTAACTATCAAGGCACCCAAATATGGCAATGCCCGAATGAATTACGAACCTGTCGTAACGGGAAAAGACGGGCGGTTTGATGGCAGCATGAGGTATGACAATAGCCAAGTGGATACATTGAATGTAGTATTCACCGATACCGCACAGGAGTACCAAGCCGATTCTACGCAAGTGATAGTGAAATGGCAAAAGAGTGAGAAAGATTGGTGCATGGGTGAGTGTGAGTTCGAAGTGAATATGCAGTTGAAAAAGAATACGGAGAAGAAAGAATGAATTAATCTCCACCTAATATACAAGTATCCCACATCTATACAACAAAACAGAGACTGTCTAACAATGCAAAATTGTCAGGCAGTCTCTTTTTATGGTCACGGCAAGGTCGGCAGAATCACATACTAATCACATACTAACCACATACTAATCACATACACTTACCCCGACAAATACAAGGCAGGACTATAGGCTATGATATAGGGGACTCTCGAAATAATACCACTTCCAATAAAGCATGCAATACACACCACCCGTTGTAACTATTTGAACCACACGAAATTACGCAATAATTTTGTGATATACAAATTACGAGCTATATATATTTGGAAAAAAGGAAATAAAGTTGTAACTCTGCAGCGTAAACCTGCGCCGAAAGGGGAGTGACTCTTTCTTTGGGTGGGTTTATGTATATTGTAGCGTTTATTGACGCTTTGCGTTTTTAATAGCAGAAACTTCGCAACTTTCACTATAGAACAAAAACCAAAGACAATAAACCTATGGGTATGATATGGTCATACTATTCGTGCAGCACGGGTGTGCTGTGCGCATTTGTGGTTGTATAGAGTAGCGCTTGTAGGTGCCACTATGTTTGCCGCAAACAGAGCAACAGGATAGTATGCCGTCATATCGGCGTAGGTTTCCTGTTGTTTATTTGTTCTATCAGGCAATGCGAAGGCCTCTGTTATTGGATAGGCAATATGGAGGTCTGCGCTTTTTTTATGTCCGTAAGCGATATGAAGTGCATTGACTATTCTGCATACATACCATTGACATTCTGGGCAGATGTCTAATACCAAATTAACAACAACGCGAGTGCCCATAGCGGTAAAAGTTGCGCCCGACACGTATAGGGTAAAATGTATGCTATCAAAATTCAATGCACTATGGTGCGTAGTGGGAATCGGGCTGTGTCTGACAGCCTGCGAGACAAATGTACCTGACGAGTACGGCAATAAGACCGGCGTTCAGAATGGTGCCATCACCAAAGGCGTATTCTCGGTAGATGAGGGTAAGCAAGTTCGCTTTGCAATGGGCAATCTGCAGTACAAAGCCGGTACACAGACATGGCGTTTTGCATCGCAACAGTATGAATATCTGGAAGATGCAAACAAAAATATCAGCAATACATATGATGGTTGGATAGATATGTTTGCGTGGGGAAGTGGCAATAACCCGACAATCGTGGACGGAACTTTTGAGGATACCACATTTGTAGACTGGGGCATTAATGCGATTTCCAATGGTGGCAACAAACCCAATCAATGGCGCACATTGACTACCGGTGAGTGGATGTATATATTCAATCAGCGTCCGAATGCCTCTGAACTTTACGGAACCGGCATTATCCGTACGGAAACAGAAGCGCATCCCGGTGTATTTGTCATGCCTAACGGTTGGACTACCCCAAAAGGGTTGACCTTCTACGCCGGCATAAAAGGTTGGTATCTAAACGACTACGATACCAAACAATGGGCTAAGTTAGAGGCTGCAGGTGCCGTATTCTTGCCTGCTGCCGGTTTCCGCGACGGGAAAGATATATATCACGTTGACATGGATGGTTTCTATTGGTCAAGTTCAGCGTTTACGGCTGGTGGAGCATGGAACCTTGGTTTTAACGTGAGCCTGTTAGGGGCTAATGGTGTCAGTTTTATGGGGCAGGGGTACAGCATGCGCCTCGTGCAGGATTTATAAAGCATTTCCCAACCCATAGGCTCTCATATCTATACAACGAAAAAAGGTTGTCTGACAATTTGTCAAACAGCCTTTTTTCATTATGCATTGCGCATTGTTACTTCACTTCCTCGAAGTCCACATCCTCGGCACCGCCGTCGTTATTGCCTGAGTTGGAAGAACCGCCTTGGGCACCACCATTGAAGCCACCGTTTTGTGCACCGCTGAAATCAGCACCTTGTGCACCTGCTCCCGCATTCGCGTTCTGTGCATTGTACATCTCTGCACTTGCAGCCTGGAAGGCGGTCATCAGTGCGTTGTTGGCAGCCTCGCATGCATCAGCGTCTTTCTTCTCGTAAGCCTCTTTCAGGTTCTTGAGCGCTTCCTCGATAGGCGCTTTCTTGTCAGCAGGCAGTTTGTCGCCCAGTTCGGCAAGTTGCTTCTCAGTCTGGAAGATAGTAGCGTCGGCTTTGTTGAGTTTGTCAACGCGCTCTTTCTCGCGTTTGTCTGCCTCGGCGTTAGCCTCTGCCTCAGCCTTCATACGCTTGATTTCCTCCTCGCTCAAGCCGCTCGAAGCCTCGATACGGATCTTCTGCTCTTTGCCCGTAGCCTTATCCTTGGCGGTTACGTTCAGGATACCGTTGGCATCAATATCGAAAGTAACCTCAATCTGCGGTTCGCCACGACGTGCCGGCATAATGCCGTCCAAGTGGAAGATACCGATTTGCTTGTTCTGGGCAGCCATAGGACGCTCACCTTGCAGCACCTTGATCTCTACGCTCGGCTGGTTGTCCACCGCCGTGGTAAAGGTCTCGGTCTTCTTGGTCGGGATAGTCGTGTTGGCGTCAATCATCTTGGTCATCACACCGCCCATGGTCTCGATGCCGAGGCTCAGCGGGGTAACATCCAGCAACAGCACGTCTTTTACTTCACCCGTCAGCACACCGCCTTGGATGGCTGCACCTACGGCTACTACCTCGTCGGGGTTAACGCCCTTGTTCGGGGTTTTGCCGAAGAATTTTTGTACCGCATCTTGGATAGCAGGAATACGGGTCGAACCACCCACGAGGATGACCTCGTCAATATCGCTGGTGCTCAAGCCTGCTTTCTGCAAAGCGGTACGGCAAGGAGCAATCGTCTTCTGGATAAGGTCGTCAATCAGTTGCTCGAATTTCGCACGGGTCAGCGTCTTAACCAAGTGAGCCGGAACGCCGTTTACAGGCATTATGTACGGCAGGTTGATTTCGGTAGAGGTCGTGTTCGACAACTCGATTTTGGCTTTCTCGGCAGCCTCTTTCAGACGTTGCATAGCCATCGGGTCTTTGCTCAAATCGGCACCGCCGTTCTCGTT
>CAKUUM010000042.1 GCA_934692905.1 uncultured Bacteroidales bacterium | reverse complement strand
TAAATCTCCAATTTGAACATTCTACACAACTCACTATCTTTTGACTGAAAACAACCCTTATATCGAACTCACGTCTTTTTATTGTACATTGCGCATTACGCATTACGCATTGTGCATTGCGCATTGTTTCTCGTGTATTTGTCGGGCTAAGTGTATGTGATTAGTATGTGGTTAGTATGTGATTAGTATGTGATTCCGCCGACCTTGTAGGGACTATACAGGGACTTCGCCGGATGCCTGTGCGGGGTAGGGTGGGGTGTCGCTTTATCTCGCAGAAGTGGGGGCACAACGTTTTGGCACGGTATTTGTATATTATGTGGTGGACATAAACTACGTTCAGCCGTATCATTTTGTAATGCGAATGCACAATCAACCGACAAAAATTTACTCTTGATGCGGTTCGGCGGAAGTAGCACAACCATAAATTAAATACGTGAATAAAAAAACAAAATAAATATGCAAACAACTGTTGATATTCGAGAACTGCAGGAGCGCATTGAGCGCGAGAGTTCTTTCGTAGATGCCTTAACGTTGGGAATGAACCAGGTCATCGTAGGTCAGAAGCACCTCGTGGAGAGCCTGTTGATTGGTCTGTTGGCAGACGGACATATCCTCCTCGAAGGTGTGCCCGGTTTGGCAAAGACGCTGGCAATCAAAACATTGGCACAACTCGTAAAAGCCGACTTCAGTCGTATTCAGTTTACCCCCGACTTGCTGCCTGCCGACGTACTCGGTACGCAAATCTACTCGCAGAAGACGGAGGAATTCCGCATAAAGAAAGGTCCTATTTTCGCCAATTTCGTACTCGCCGACGAGATAAACCGTGCACCCGCCAAGGTGCAGTCCGCGTTGCTCGAGGCGATGCAGGAGCGCCAAATCACCATCGGCGAGCAGACGTTCCAATTGGACGAGCCGTTCCTCGTGCTGGCTACGCAAAACCCTATAGAACAGGAGGGTACGTATCCGCTGCCTGAGGCGCAGACCGACCGTTTCATGCTCAAGGTCATCATCGGCTACCCCAAGAAAGAGGAGGAGCAACAGATTATCCGTCAGAACATTACGGGCGAGAAGACCGTCGTAACGCCTATCCTCAGCACCGAGGATATTATCAAAGCGCGCCGCATTGTGCGTGAGGTGTATCTCGACGAGAAGATTGAGAAATATATCGTGGACATCGTGTTTGCCACCCGTCAGCCGGAGGCGTATGGCTTGGACAAACTGAAACCGATGATTCAGTTCGGCGGCTCGCCCCGTGCCAGCATCAACCTCGCTTTGGCAGCCCGTGCGTATGCGTTTATCCACCGCCGCGGCTACGTGATTCCTGAAGACGTGCGCGCCGTTTGCTACGATGTGCTGCGTCACCGTATCGGGCTCACCTATGAGGCGGAGGCGAACAACCTCACCACCGAAGATGTTATTACTGAGGTACTTAACGCCGTACAAGTTCCTTAATAGACCGCAGCCGTTGGCTGCTAAAAGAATCAGGAATAAAGACCGCTCACCGGTTCGCTGAAAGACTGAAATGCAGCGTCAATACATATCTTTATTCCGTATTCTTTCAGCGCGCGCAAGCAAGCGGTCCTTTATCCCAAAGAAATGACTTCGGAAGAATTACTACAACGGGTTCGGAAGATTGAGATTAAGACTCGGTCGCTGAGTCGCAATATCTTCGCGGGCGAATACCACTCCCAGTTCAAGGGGCGCGGTATGGCGTTCTCGGAGGTGCGCGAATATCAGCCCGGGGACGACGTGCGCTCTATCGATTGGAACGTGACCGCGCGCCTCAACAAGCCTTATATCAAGGTGTTTGAAGAGGAACGCGAACTCACGGTGATGCTTCTGGTGGACGTGTCGGGCAGCCGCAATTTCGGTACGCTCACCCAGATGAAACGCGAGATGATGGCGGAAGTGGCGGCTACGCTGGCGTTCTCCACCATCCAGAACAACGACAAGGTGGGCGTCATCTTCTTCTCCGACAAGATTGAGAAATACATCCCCGCGCAGAAGGGCAAGACGCACGTCCTGCACATCATCCGCGAGTTGCTCAGTTTCGAGCCGACCTCGTCGGGTACGGACATCGCAGGCGCGTTGGAGTATTTCGCCCGCGCACAGAAACGCCGTTGCACGGCATTCCTCATCTCCGACTTCATCGGGCAGAAGAGTCTCGACAAGCCGCTGATGATTGCAGGCAACCGTCACGAAATCAACGCTATACAGATTTACGACCGCCGCGAGGCTGAGATGCCGAACATCGGACTGGTGAAGTTCCGTGATGCCGAAACGGGCAAAGACGTGTGGGCGGACACCGCCCTTGCGAGCGTGCGCAACGCCTACGCCGAGGCGTGGAGGCAGAGCGAGGCGGAGTGGGACCAACTGCTTACCAAGTTGGGAATCAACCATATAGCCGTGCGGACGGACGAAGATTATGTGAAAGCCTTAATGCATCTATTCAAATGTTGATGACGATATTGGCATTGGTGGTAAGTGCCGCAATTGATAGTACCACCTTGTTTATCGGCGACCAGACCGACCTCCACCTGCAAGCCACTTGCGGGGCGGGCGAGCAGGTAGCCATGCCTGTGCTGGGCGACAACCTGATTCCGGGCATCGAGATTGTGGACCGCACCATCGTGGACACAGCCACCCTGCAGGACGGGCGCACGCAGTACAACCAATACCTCACCATCACCTCGTTCACCGATTCGCTGTTCTACATCAGCCCTTTGGTATTCACCTCTGGCGACGACACCGTGTGGAGCGAACCGCTGATGCTCAACGTGATACAGCCGTTTGAGATAGACACTGCCGACATTGCCATCACCGACATCAAGGGCGTCTATAAGGCTCCTATATGGTGGTGGGGCATCTTCCGCTGGATACTCGGCGGACTGCTCATCGCAGGTATCGGCGTGGGCTTGTATTTCCTGCTCCGCCACATAGGGCGGTACACGGGCAAGTACGTTCCCGAGGCACCCAAAGAGCCGCTTCGCCCTGCCGAAGAGGTGGCTTTGGAGAAACTCGACGGCATCAAAGAGGAGAAGATTTGGCAGGCAGGGCAGGTCAAGGAGTACCACACCCAACTCACCGATGTCATTCGCGAGTACATCTCCCGCCGCTTTGGCGTCAGCAGCACCGAGCAGACGTCCGACGAGACCCTGCGCGCTATGAAGCCCCTGCTGGCAGACCAGAAGGACATCTACGAGCACCTGCGCAAGATGCTCACGCTGGCTGACCTTGTTAAGTTCGCCAAGTGGACTGCCACGCCCGATGAGAACGAACAGAGTCTGCGCAACGCCTACGAGTTCGTCCGCGAGACCACACCCGTAGCCGCCGAGGACGACAAACAACAGAAGGAGAAAGAAGTATGAGTTTTGCTAATCCGGGATATTTGTTCTTGTTGCTGCTGCTCATTCCGGTAGTGGGGTGGTTCATTTGGAAACTGCGCAATCCGAAAGCCGCAGTCCGCTTGTCCTCCACCGCCACCTTGCAGCAGCAACCCACGTGCGCACGCGCGTACCTTATATATGTACCTTTCGCCTTGCGTGTAGCGGTCATCATCCTGCTCACTATTGCATTGGCGCGTCCGCAACTCAGCAACCGCTGGCAGTCCGAGTCCACCGAGGGTATCGACATCATGATGGCGCTCGACGTCTCGGGCACCATGCTCGGCGAGGATTTCAAGCCCAACCGTCTGGAGGCTGCCAAAGCCGTGGCGACGGACTTCGTCATCGCGCGCCCTGACGACCAGATAGGTCTCGTCGTCTTCGCGGGCGAGAGTTTCACCCAGTGCCCCCTCACCACCGACCATGCCGTGCTGGTCAACCTCTTCCAAGCCGTCAAGTTCGGTATGATTGAGGACGGCACCGCCATTGGTCTCGGGCTTGCCAATGCCGTCAACCGCATGAAAGACTCGCCCACCAAGTCCAAGGTCATCATTCTCCTCACCGACGGTAGCAACAACCGCGGCGAGATTGACCCGCAGACCGCCGCCGAGATTGCCAAGACCTACGGCATACGTGTCTATGCCATCGGCGTGGGCAGTTACGGCAAGGTGCGCGTGCCCATCCAGACGCCCTACGGCACCCAATACGGCACCATGGACTCCGAGTTCGACGAGCAGACGCTCCGCAACATCGCCCAGACCACGGGCGGCGAGTATTTCCGTGCGACCGACAACAGCAGCCTCAAGGCGATTTACAACCAGATTGACCAACTCGAGAAGACCAAGATACGTGTCCGCGAGTACTCCAAACGCACCGAGAACTTCGCTCCTTTCCTGCTGGCAGCCCTGGCGTGCCTGCTCTTGGAGATAATCCTGCGTTTCTTCGTCCTGCGCACCATCACTGAATAATAGACCCAACAATATGTTTCGATTTGCTAACATAGAAATGCTTTGGTGGCTGCTGACGATACCCGTCTTCATCATCGGCTACATCCTCTATACCCGTCGCAAACGCCGTCAGTTGGCGGAGTTCGGCGACCCCGAACTGGTGTCGGAACTCATGCCCGATGCCTCCAAGGCGCGTCCCGTTGTCAAGTTCAGCCTCCTCATGGTGGCACTCGCGCTGCTCATCATGGCAGCCGCACGCCCGCAGTACGGGCAGAAGGAGAAGACCGTCAAGCGACAGGGCATCGAGGTGATGATTGCCCTCGACATCTCCAACTCCATGATGGCGGAGGACGTGGCGCCCAACCGTCTCGACCGCGCCAAACAGATGCTCAGCAAGATGATTGACCGCATGGTGGACGACAAGGTCGGGCTGGTGGTCTTCGCCGGCGAGGCATACACCCAACTGCCCATCACGTGCGACTACGTGTCGGCGAAGATGTTCCTCAACACCATCACCCCTGCCCTCATACCCACCCAGGGCACGGCTATCGGAGCCGCCCTCGAGACCTCCATACGCTCTTTCGGCTCGCAGGAGTCGGACGCAGGGCGCGCCATCATCCTCATCACCGACGGTGAGAACCACGAGGACGATGCCATCGCCGCTGCCAAGCACGCCCGCGAACTGGGCATACAGGTCTTCGTCGTGGGCATCGGCAAACCCGAAGGCTCGCCCATACCCATCGCGGGCACCAACAACTACATCAAAGACCGCTCCGGACAGGTGGTAGTCAGCCGCCTCAACGAGGACATGTGCCAGCAAATCGCACAGGCGGGCAACGGCATCTACGTCCGTTGCGACAACACCAACACCGCCATGCGCGCCCTCCAGCAGGAACTCGACCGCATCGCCACCGCCGAACTCGAGACCAAGGTCTATGCCGACTACAACGAGCAGTACCAGTCCTTCGTGCTCATCGCGCTGCTCCTCCTCGTCATCGACTTCTTCATCCTCGAGCGCAAGAACCACCGTCTGGCAAAGATGGACATATTCAACGAGAAATGAACATGAAACCGATATACACCATTCTACTCATAGCCTCCGCCCTTCTCGCCGCGCCCGCCGCGATGGCGCAGAAGGAGAGCAGCGACGTGCGCCGCGGCAACAAGCAGTACGAACAGGGCAATTTCAGCGAAGCCGAGGTGGACTACCGCCGCGGACTCGACAAGAACGACCAGTCGTTTGAGGCGCACTACAACCTCGGCGACGCACTCTTCCGTCAGGAGAAGTACCCCGAGGCGTTGGAGCAATACACTCTTGCCGAGAAGCAGTTGAAGGGAAAAGACGGCGAAGACAGCCGCAAAGTCAAGGAGCGTCTCGCCTCCACCTACCACAATATCGGCAACGCCTGCTACGCCCAGCAGCAGTATGACAAGGCGGTAGCCGCTTATCAGGAGTCCCTGCGCCGCAACCCCAAGGACAACGACACGCGCTACAACCTCGTCAAGGCGATGCAGCAGTTGCAACAGCAGCAACAACAGCAGAACCAAGACCAGAAGCAGGACCAGCAACAGCAGAACGACTCCACGCAGCAGCAACAACAGCAGCCGCAGCAACAGGAGCAACAGCCTGACAACCAACAGAATCAGGAGCAGCAACAGCAGGAGCAGGACCAGCAGATGGACAAGGAGACTGCCGAGCAGATTCTGCAAGCACTCGAACAGGACGAGCAGGAGACTCAGGAGAAACTGCAACGCCAGCAGGGTAAGAAACGGCGCGTCGAGAAGGAGTGGTAACATCCCTCACCGACGACCCGCGATACACCCCCGACAGACCCCCGAGTAAACCTCGGGTCAAGAATAGGTGATTCAGCAAGGGATAAGCAAGGGATAAGCAAGGGATGAGCAAGGGATAGACAATCCAAAAACAACCGAAAAGTACCCCCGAAACCACCCCGAACAAACCTCAAAACAGACCAAAAGACAAAACAACAGCAAAGACTGATGAAACATACAATACGGATAATCCTCTTCGCGCTATGCGCCCTGCTGCCCATAGGGCAACTCCGCGCGGCGGACGACGTGCAGTTCCGCGCACAAGCGCCTGCGCAGGTGATTGCGGGCAAACCCTTTCAACTCACCTATACCGTCAACAGGCGCGCCAAAGACCTGCGCGCACCCGAATTCACCGACTTCGACTACCTGGCAGGTCCCTACACCTCCCAGTCCTCGTCCACGTCCTTCGTCAACGGCAAGCGCACCTCGTCGTTCAACCTCACCTACACCTACACCCTCATGGCGAACAAGGAAGGCACATTCACCCTCCAGCCCGCCACTATCCGTATCGACGGCGACACCTACACCTCCAACGGCGTGCGTATCACCGTACTGCCGCCTGACCAGGAGCCTGTCAACACCACTTCGGGCGGCAACCAGCAGGCACAGCCGTCCCGCCAGAGCGAGAGCGCAGGCAGCCAGTCAAGCGGTGCCACCAACGAGAATATCTTTATCCGTACCCTCGTCAGCAAAACCCGAGTGCACGAGCAGGAAGTGATACTCCTGTCCTACAAACTCTACTTTGCCGGCGTGGACGTGGCCCAATTCACCAACAATACCCGCCTGCCGGAGTTCAAAGGCTTCCTCAAACAGGAATTGGAGATGGGCGAAATCCAGACCGAACTCGAGCACTACAACGGGCGCAACTACCAGACTGCCGTCCTCTACCGCACCCTGCTCTTCCCGCAGCGCAGCGGCGACATCACCATCGACCCCGCGCAGTTCGAGGCTATCCTCCGCGTGCAGAACCGCGCACAGGTGCGTAGCATTTTCGACGACTTCTTCGGCAGTTACACCAACGTCACCAAACCCATCAGCGCGCCGGGCGTAACCATTCACGTAGAGAGCCTGCCCAAAGGCAAACCCGCTGACTTCAGCGGAGGCGTGGGCACCTTTACCCTCACCAGCCGCATATCGGGCACGGAACTGCCTGCTAACGAAGCCATTACGCTCACGCTCACGATACAGGGCGCAGGCAATATGAAGTTGCTCAAGACCCCTGCCGTCGATTGGCCAGAAGGATTCGAGGTCTATGACCCGAAGGTCACCAACAATTTCAAGAACACCACCGCAGGCGTCAGCGGCACCAAAACCATTGAGTATCTGGCTATTCCGCGTGCCGCAGGCGAATATACCATACCCGCCGTGCGCCTTGCCTACTACGATACGCAGGAGGACACCTATAAGGTGCTGACCACCCCCGAATACACCCTTCATATCGCGCGTGGGTCTGCGGAAGCCGCAGGCACACCGGTGGTGAACAACTACGTTAACAAAGAGGATATCAAGCAGTTAGGCGAGGATATCCGCTACATATCCACCGCACCCCTGCCCGCTACCCGTACGCAATCCGTCGGCGCACGGCTCACATTCGGCAGTTGGCAGTTCTGGCTCTGTTACCTCATCCCGCTGCTGCTCGCCGCGGTGCTGTTTATCATCTTCCGCAAGCAAATCCGCGAGAACGCCGACATCACCCGCGTACGCTACAAGAAGGCGAACAAGGTAGCACAGAAACGCCTCAAGAAAGCCAAGGCACTCCTCTCCGAGAACAACAAAGAGGCGTTCTACGAGGAAATAGAGCGTGCCGCATGGACCTACCTCAGCGACCGGCTCTCCATACCGACCGCGCAACTCAACAAGGAGAATATCGCCCAAATCCTGCGTGAGAAGGGCATCGACGATACCCTCATCGCTGAGGTGAACAACGTCCTCTCCACCGCCGAGTTTGCCCGATATGCCCCCGTATCCGACCATGCTATGGCGGACATCTACAACGCAACTACACGAATCATCGACCAATTAGAGAACAAACGGTTATGAAACTTCTGTTGATATTTCTCGCTTCCCTCTTCGCGGAGGCGAACGCCCAATACGCCGAGGGCAACTATGCCGAAGCGGCGGAATCGTACAGGCAGGTGCTGGCAGAGCAACCCTCTGCTGAAGTCTATTACAATCTCGGCAACGCCTGTTTCAAGCAGGGTGAACTCTCCCAATCCATCCTTGCCTACGAGCGTGCCCTGCGCCTGCGCCCGCTCTACAAAGACGCGCAGTATAACTTGAAGTTCGCACAGTCGCGCATTGTCGATAACATCGAGGACACCAACTCGTTCTTTGTGTCCAACTGGCTGAAGGCTGTCCGTAACCTGCTCAGTGAGCAGACATGGATGTGGTTGTCTGTGGTGTTGTTCTTGCTCACCCTCACGGGAGCCATGCTGTTTGTGTTCAGCAGGGAGGTTTGGATTCGCAAGACGGCTTTCTATACGGCTGTCGTAGCCCTTGTGATTTCCATTGCGGCGTGTGCCAATGCGGGTAGCCTGCACAAGCGCGACACATTGCGTGCCGAAGCCGTTATCACGCAGGGCATTGTCAATGCCAAGTCCTCACCCGACCGCTCGGGTACGGACCTCTTCACGCTCCACGAGGGCACCAAGGTCGTCATCAAAGAGCAACTCGGCAATTGGTGCAACATCCACGTCGGCAACAACATCGGCTGGATTCCCCTCACCACCCTCGAACGCATCTGATTTACATATTGCTTGTATTAATTATGCTAACGTTCCCGTAGTAATTGGTATTGCTGGGGACATGGATGCCTGTGGGGTTCCCGTAAGCCCATGGGTGTAACGGGGTGCTCCAAGTGACAACGAAGTTTTGTTGGCAGAGTAGAACTTCTTATCGTCTCGTGTCATTAAATACAAATCTTGATAATCTATCGTAAAATTTGTATATGTCATTTGTTTTTTGTATCTTCGCAGCGTGGAAATAATTTAGTGCTTTTATGGAATCGGTTGTGAATATTGCCTCCTATGTGTCGCAACGATATCAAGACACGTTTTGGGAACGAATAAGTGAGATGAAGTTACACAAGTTACTTTATTTCATTCAGCGTGAATGTATCATTCAGTTTGGAGAACCAATGTTTCCTGAGCAATTCGCCGCATGGAAATATGGCCCTGTAATGGTGCCGATTCGCAAGTTGTATGCACAAAACGCACTAACAGAATCTCTTCCTCAAATAGCGCAGAACAAGTATGCGGGCGTGTTTGATTTTGTATTTACTCAATATGCAGCAAAGGATGCTTGGAGTTTGAGTCGTTTGACCCATGGGGAATTGTCGTGGCGAAATGCTCGTGTTGGATTGTCTCCCGATGAGAATGGCAGTACAGCATTAACTTTAGCAGACATTCAGCAAGATGCTGTCAGAGCAAAAACTCGCCGTTTTATCATTGATACTATCAATTCAAGCAAATAGACTATGTGCATCACTGAAGAACAAATACGTGTTTTAGATTCTCTCATTGTAGAAAGACTTTGCCTGCATAAATCCGAAAATATTCAATTGGTTAAGAGTTTTTCAAACCCAAGAAATCCAATTTTGGAAAAGATTATTAAGTCTCGGTTAGCCATAGATAATGACGAGTCGGGACGTATCGCATATTATTTGGTGATGACTCCTACTCGAGAGTTAATAGGTTATTTCTCGTTAAAATGCAGTCAGTTGTTCCAAGATTTGGATATTCAGAAATTGATACTTGCGCAACAAACGGCTGAGGCAATTGAAGTATTGCAGGACAAGGAACGGTTTACAGAAAAAAAAGTTCAGGAAGCCTCAATTTTCATCGCAGATAATATTGAAGATATAAAGGCAATTTTACCCAATATAGACGAATACATACAAAAGAAAAAGTCGTATAGTAAAGACTTACACAAAGAACTCAATACGAAAATGAAGCAGGTGTTGCATACTCACCCCGCAGTTGAATTAGTTGAGTTTTGTGCAAACGAAAATGGCAGGTCTGCATGGAAAGCACTTGGTATTGATCATAAGGCAGGTGAGTGTATCTTTTGGCATCATATTGTACCCAAAATACAGGCATTACGCGAGATTGTTGGATGTCAATACATATATTTGTTTGCTGCCGACATGTCTTATGACCGTACATTGATTAACTACTATTCGCAGGCTTTACGTTTTACTGAACCGATTGATTTAGGAGCCAACAAACCTCATTACGATTTTCTTTGTACCTTTATGTGCCAATCATTAGGGGATTTGGAAGAAAATCAAAAGGCTTTTTATACATACTTTAACCCTGATGACAAGCCACAAGATATAGTATAACCACAAAAGATACCAAAAGAAAAGTATATGATAGAATCTATTACAATGAAAAATGTCGCAACCTATGATAGTCAAGGGGTAACGATAGACAAATTAGGGAAGGTTAACTTTATTTACGGGGCAAATGCGAGTGGCAAAACAACTATTTCTAATTTCATTGTGGAAGATGGCAATGTGGAGAAAAAATACAATGATTGTGTGCTCAAATGGGAGAATAATCTTCCAATGAAGACACTCGTGTACAATAAACAATTCCGAGAACAGAATTTTAGAGAAACAATTCCTGGTGTATTTACATTAGGGCAAGCAACACAAGAAGAGATTGATAGAATTGATGAAAAACGAAAACAATTAGAGGATATTAAAAAGCAAGGAATAGAGAAGAAAAATTCTATTGAAGAACTACAAAAGCAACAGGATGGTGTAAAATCACATTTTCAAGAGCATATTTGGAGTTCTGTTTACAAAAAATACGAAACTGATTTTGCAGAAGCGTTTAATGGAGTAAAAGCCAAGGAACGTTTCAAAAATAAATTGTTAGATGAAGCCTTGCATAATCAATCTGTATTGCAAACTATTGATAGCCTTAAAGAACGCGCCAAGACTATATTTGGTACACCCCCCGTTTCTATAGAAAAAATAACTACAATTGAGTATAGTCATATATTGGATATAGAGAAAAGCATTATTTGGTCGAAGAAAATTATTGGTAAATCAGATGTGGATATAGCAGCACTGATTCATCAACTTAACATCAATGATTGGGTTAATGCAGGTCGTAAATATATACAAGAAGATAGCGATGTATGCCCATTTTGTCAGCAACATACCATCAGTGTGACATTCAAAAAACAATTAGAGACCTATTTTGATGCAACATTCAATGCAGAAATAAGAACCATAAATCAATTGTATGAAGAATATATAACCTCAACAACCAACATAATTACTCAATTGCAGTATGTTGTAGAGGTGGAAAAAGTCAATATAAATACCAAAATAGATTTGGAGAAATTAACTACGTGCTTGGCAGCGTTGGAGAGTTTGTTTTCATCAAATAAACAACTAGTTGAGACTAAAAAGAAAGAACCTAGTAGAAGTATAGAATTGTTATCTACCAAACAGCAGTTAGATGCTATTCAAACCATTATTATGGAAGCAAACATTGCAATACAGAAACATAATAAAATAGTGGATGATTATGTACGCGAAAAGAAAGTTCTCATCAATGAAATATGGAAATATTTAGTAGAAGAAAATAAGATTGTTATAGATGATTTTAATCGAAATATAAATGGTAAGCAAACAGGTATAGAGAAATTATCGAAAGAAAGGAATAATCTAAGAGAGCAGTACAATATTCTTGATTTGGAGATAAAGAATGATAGCAAAAATATAACAAGTATACAGCCAACTATTAATGATATAAATATAATCTTAAAATCGTATGGATTTACGAATTTTACAATCGTTCCTACTGAAGATAATAGTAATTGCTATCAAATTAGGAGAGAGGATGGAAGCCTTGCCAACTCTACCCTTAGTGAAGGAGAAGTTACATTTATCACTTTCTTGTATTTTTATAAATTAATTAAAGGAGGTTTGTCGGCTGCAGATGTACCTACAGAACGTGTGTTGGTTATAGATGATCCTATCTCTAGTTTGGATAGTACTATTCTGTTTGTTGTAAGTTCTTTGATTAAAGAAATCATTAAGGAAATAAAAGCGAAAGAAGTTAGTCCCATTAAGCAACTCATTCTATTAACACACAATGTCTATTTCCATAAAGAGGTGTCATATGTAGATGGTCGTAAAACAGATAAATTGGAGAATCAGCATAGATATTGGATATTACATCGTGAAAACTCTTCCACAAACATTACGGCGTATGATACTAAAAATCCGATTCAAAATTCGTATGAATTATTGTGGCAAGAGTTACGTAACGAAGAACATTTGTCGCTTGCAACAATCCAAAATACAATGCGGAGAATACTCGAAACATACTTCAAAATACTGGGCGATTATAATGATGATGGAATTATTGAAAGTTTTGATAATAGACAAGAAAGAGAGATATGTAGGTCTTTACTATGTTGGATAAATGATGGTTCACATTGTATTCCCGATAGTCTCTATATAGAACAATCCGAAGATTTAGTAGACAAATACAAATCTGTTTTTAGGAAAATATTTGAGGTAAATAATCAAATAGGACATTACAAAATGATGATGAAAACAAGTGAAGAGTAAATTCAAATCCCTCCTATAGAATAACCTAGTGTGCATATGCAAAATAATGTGTATCTTTGCAGACATAAATAATAAAGTATTAATAAAGTAGAAACCAATAAACAAATAAATTGCTTATGTAAAACCGGCATCGTAAAGGCGATGCAATGACATATTTTTAACAGCATTGGCTATTATTTCACACTCAAAGAAAAAAGCGTCGGAAACTATTTTCTCTGAAAAGAAATAGTGCTAATCACTCACGGAGTGTCGTACTCCTACAATAACCTAATAGTTGCACAGCAGTGTGAACTATCTTTGGGTTATTGACAGGTTTCTCCGACGCTTCCTGTTGAGTGTGAAAAAGATAGATTCACACTTTCTTTTTATCTACTATTTCTGTTGCTGGGATTGATAGCATTGCATAAATCTATCAATCTATATGGCAAACAACAAATCAAAGCAGGATAAGGTCAAACATAGCGGACAAGTCTTTACTCCTGCGTTTCTCGTTCAAAATATCTTGGATATCTGCTATTATACGGGCACGGATATTCTGCAAAAGCACATCATCGACAACAGTTGCGGTGATGGCGCTTTCTTGTGCGAGATTGTGGAGCGTTATTGCTCTGCATATTTACATACCTATACCGATAGACATATACTAAAAAGCCATCTTGAGCAATACATTCACGGCATAGAGTTAGAACAGGAAGCCTATGAAAATTGTTTGTATAATCTCAACCTTGTCGCCCGTAAATATCAAATAGACGATGTACTTTGGGACATCCGTCATCAAGACGCACTTACGATAACCTGTTTTGACGGGACTATGGATTTTGTGGTAGGGAATCCGCCTTATGTGCGGGTGCACAATCTGAATACGCAATATCAAAATGTCAAACACTTTCATTTCGCCAATGCGGGGATGACGGATATTTATCTCGTCTTCTTTGAAATAGGATTCCGGATGCTCAACCCGACAGGGCAGTTATGCTATATTACACCGAGTTCGTGGCTCAATAGTGTGGCGGCAGCCAATATGCGGGCATATATCCTTGCAAAGAAAACGCTATGTACATTGGTGGATTTAGAGCATTATCAGCCTTTTGTCGGGGCTACAACCTATACTATGATTTCATATTTTGATAACGTTCACACAAGCGGGATTGTAAACTATTGTGCATACGATGAACAGAAACAAGAGCCTCAACACCAGCAAAAATTAGACCTCGAAGATATTGCAATAGAGGATAAATTCTATTTGGCGACCAAGCAAGAGTTGCAAACGTTGAAACAAATACGCTCTACCACAATACGCAAATGGTGTGTCGTAAAAAACGGTTTTGCAACACTTGCAGATAGTGTTTTTATAGGAGACTTACCTTTTACAGAATACACGATACCGATACTGAAAGCCTCTACAGGCAAATGGAGTCGCGCTTTCTTTCCTTATGATAAAAACGGGAAACCGCTTTCCAAAGACATAGTATTTCGGAATGGGACTATTCAAATCTATATGGAGGCTCAAAAAGCCACATTACTCAAAGGAGAAGCCGAAACAACGAAGCCAGAATGGTACTTGTACGGGCGCACGCAAGCCCTGAAAGATGTCTATACTGACAAGATTGCCGTTAACACCATTATCAAAGATGTGGATAGTATTCGTTTGGAATCAGTCCCTGCGGGAAGTGGCATATATAGTGGCTTGTATATGCTCACCAATGTACCGTTTTCCATATTGGAGAAACTTATCAAATCCGATGATTTTATCCGTTACGTGCACTCGTTAAGGTGCTATAAAAGTGGCGGTTACTACACATTCAACTCCAAAGATTTAGAGAAATATATTAACTTTCAAATAGAAAACTATGCAGACACAACCCATCTCATGCCCCTTAACCAATCAGGGCTTTCTGAATGTCCTCTCACTCTCTTTTAACCGGTTTGTGCAATCGGGGACATCACGCAGTACGGCGAAACTCAAACCGTTGCATGGTGCTATCGCTCGTGATTTGGCGCAACGCCTTGGTAATGCTTATTCCATCCAATCACAAGGAGTGGGCAATGACAAGGAGGGAAGTATTATGGGACGATATGTGGATAAAAAGGTAGATATTACTATCTCGAAGAAGGATGCGACAATGCATAAGGATATTCCTGTTGCAGGAATTGCCGTTAAGTTTGTTATGCAAAACTATTCTCAAAACTCGAACAACTACTTTGAGAATATGCTTGGCGAAACAGCCAATATACGTGCAAATAAATGCCCTTATTTTCAGATATTCATTATTTTAGACCGACTACCCTATTACAAGAAAGAGACAAAACGTATTACCAAATGGGAGTAGTTCACATTGCATAATGCCGAAAAATACAAGATACTATCCCATGACAATGTGGACATGTTCTTTCATACGCCCCATAAGACGCTTTTGTATGTAATTCATATTCCCGATAATAACGCATTGCTTGGAGCAACGGCACAAGAGTATATGGACTATTATGCGCAATGCCAAGCCCCGATTGTACTGTCATCCGAGCAATATGGCACGTTTGGCAGTTCTATCATTATCAACGACTACGAGACTTTTATAGACAAAGTATATCATTGCATTATGGCAATATAGATAGTGATTCCCACGATGTTCCTGTATTGAAAATGGTTCATTTATGGATAATCACATGTTTATCAGTGTTTTAATGGATATTAATAGGTTTTTAATGGAACCAGTATTCGACATTAACGGTCTATTGGCGGTAATTAACGGAGACTAGCACCCGATGGAGTAAAAACATACTATTTAATGAGAAAAACAGAAACTATATTTGTGTATATTACGGAAAAGCAGTATATTTGCACAGTGATTTATAACAAGATACGGATTATAGAGCAGAACTATTATCTTTCACAACTATAATTATGACATTCTTAGACCGCACGGAATATATCCAACGTTTGCAAACGGCACTGCAACGCCCTGAGACGCAGTTTATCGTACTATACGGCAGGCGCCGTATAGGCAAGTCCACTTTGCTCAAACATATCTTGGCATTGGAGCAGCGCGATGTGTATTTCCTTAGTGACCAGACCTCGGAGGTGCATCAGCGCACACTGCTTGCCAAAGCCGTAGCCGAAAGGATTGAGGGTTTCGACAAGGTGATTTATCCCGATTGGGAAACGCTGTTTGTGGCACTCAACCGCCAACTGACAAGCCGCTTGGTGCTCTGTCTGGACGAGTTTCCCTATATGGTCAAGAGTTGCCCCTCGCTGCCATCTGTATTGCAGAAACTGCTCAATAGCAAGCAGTTGCGCTTCGACCTGATTATATGCGGTTCGTCGCAGCAACTGATGCAAGGTTATGTTCTCAACAAGCGCGAACCCCTGTATGGCTTGGCTAACGAGATTATCAAACTGGCTCCTATCTCCGCCTGTTATCTGCAACAGGCTCTGCAATGCTGTGCCGTAGATGCCGTGGAAGAGTTTGCAATATGGGGAGGTATTCCGCGTTATTGGGAGTTGCGGTGCGACTATACCGATCGGCAGACTGCCGTCCGCCAACTGCTATTATCGCCACAGGGTATTCTGCACGAAGAGCCGTTGCGGCTGCTGCGTGACGATATGCGCGATACGGTACAGACCTCTACACTGCTTTCCATTATTGCCGAGGGTGCCAACCGTATCTCGGAGATAGCCTCTCGCGCAGGCAAAGAGGCAAGTGCGTTGTCCGAACCGCTGACCAACTTGCGCGATTTGGGCTATATACGGCGGGAGATACCTTTTGGCGAGAACGAGAAAAACAGCAAGAAAGGCATTTATCGAATCAACGACAACCTGCTGCTATTCTATTATCGGTTCATAACGCCCTATAACTCTTTGTTGGAATTAGGCAGGTATGCTATTGTGGAGGAGGTCATCCGCAGTCAATTCAGTCAGTTTGCCGGTGATACGTGGGAGTATATGTGCCGGCAGTATGTGAGTGGTAACATAGCAGGCGGTATCGCCTATAAGGCTGCCACCCGCTGGTGGGGAAAAATACAGACTTCGGCGGGAGAAAATGAAATGGTGGAATTGGATGTGGTAGCCGAGTCGCTGGATAAGAAACATCTGCTTATCGGTGAATGTAAATGGACGCAGCAGGAAGACCCTGCCCGTCTGCTCCGCCGTCTGCAGTCGATAACACCCGCACTGCCTTTTGTCAAAAAAGGGCAACAGGTACATTATGCCCTATTCTTGAAACACGCCCCGGCAGAAGTGCATACCGACGATGTAATGATATACACTCCGACGGATGTGCTGTGTGGCGAGTAAAAGCCTGATAATTTTAGGGATTGTTGGCAGCAGGAGTTTTTCAGAATTGAAATATAATTTTTATTAAAACAGCCGTTTTGGGAAAAGTGTATAGAAACCACTGAAAAAATGAAGATTTTTGGGCATTGAGTGTCAATCGGTTACAAGCCGAAAATGCAAAATGAGCCATTTTGGCGAAAAAACGAAAATAAATTTGGATTTTGGACGATTTTGTATTATCTTTGTATTGAGATTTGCAGCAAACTTGCGTCAATCCGTTGTCTTAATTTCGGGAGGCTGACTGGGTCTTGTGGTGTATATGCAAGGCGCAGAGGGCGGCGAAGAGCAGAACGAACCAGACGGGAACATCGCCGATTGGCAGTCCTGCGCCCGGTTCGCCGAGACCGCCACCAGGGCTGACACGGCGTGGACCCTGCACGGTATCGTCAGCATGGTCATTGGCATACCCGATGTCTGCGGCATTGGCGGCTCCTACGGGCGTGATGCAATAATCATATGAGCAGGGGACCTTCGACGATTCCATATAATCGCTACATTCTGACATGCCGGCGGTTTCGGCATAACAGTTGCCCGAAGGGTTGATGTACATGGATGTGGAGTACATATCCGGGTTTCTTTGTGCCGGTGGTTGTGCCGATGCGGGTATGAACAGCATGCACAAAACCATAATCATGCCGCACGGCAAGGCAGATGTGCCGTGCGGGATATTATGAATGATACGGTTGGAGGTCGTCATGATAAGTCAGCGGATGATGACCTTGGTGATAAAGCGGCTCTTGTCTGTTGTGATGCAGACGGTATAGACTCCAGGGGCATTGACGGGTACGGACATCACGGCTGAGGTGGCATCCGCGCTAAGGATGAGGTGCCCCAATATATCATATACTTGCACTGCGGCATCGGCGGGCAGGTTGTCAATCATTAGGGTGCGATGTAGTATGACAACGTTTGGCGCTGTGGCATTGGCGGGTTCTGCGTTCGTCGTGGTATCGGGCACACGGCGGATATCAAGACTGTAGTCGGGGACGAGACCGCGTGCGGGGGCGTGTATGCTATAGTCGGATTGGAGCAGGTTTGCAACCATGTGGTTCTGGTGAAGCAGATAGACGGCTCCTGCTGCCGCGAGTTGCGATGCGCTGTTGACGGACAGCGTATAGTCGCCCGCTGACGGGGCATACAGACCGAGGGGTATATGGTGTGCGTGCTCGTCGGGGATAGCGAGGTATGCCATCTTGTTGTTAGCGGCATCACGGGTGAAGAGTTGCGGTTTGGAAGCCGCGGCGTACATCTTGATGAGGTCGAAACCTATCTCGTAGTCTGCACTATAGGCGGGACCGACTTGAATGCCGGCATTGTCACGCGATGTGCCGTTGGAGATGTCCAGTTCTATATAGATGTTCTGCAGGCTGTCTTCGGCCGATGCGCGCCGGGGCATGGCTTCCGGCAGGCTGCGGTTGGCTTTGCTGTAGGTGAGGTCTAAGGTGTGTGAAGCACCGTCCGCGGGGTCGAACGCCTGGACGAAATACGCCATAAAAGGCTTGATGGCTGTGGCGGCGGCAGGTGCTTGCGTATAGGTGTTGGCATCGCCCGGGTCGGGGATGGATACGAGAACCTGGTCAGTGCCCTTCGTCTCGCCCTCGGCATTGGCGTAGTCCATGCGGAGGCTGTGTGTGCTGTTGGGTCCATCGCCGTCCTCCGTGGAACCGAACAGCGATATATAGGGCGAACCGATGAAGTTCCACCCGTGGTGGCGCGGTTCGGAGGTGAGGTTGTCGCCCCAATTGCGGATAGGGGTTGTCTTGGCGTCTGCGTTTTCCGTATAATTGCTTGTGGAGGCAGGGGTGAAGCAGACGGACTTCATTTCGTCTTCGTCCGAGCCGAAGAGCCCGATGATGTAGCCCTGATAGGCTTCGAGTGTGGCGTTGGCATCCATCATGGTCCAGTACTGAGACACTTCGCCTGCGGGAGTGGTACTGTTGCCATCGCTTTGACGGCGCTGCCCGTCGTAGAACTTGATGCCCCAGTCCGTGCCAAACGTGCCGAGCGGTTGTCCGCCAACTTGGCAGATGTCAGCGATGCGGCAGCGGTAGGGTAGGGAGAACGGATACCAGTAATGCCCGTCGATGTGCTTGATGTGCACTACGTGCCGGACGGATATGGAGGCGTCCGCATCGCCGCTGTTATTGAGAAGGATGTAGGAGACATTGTCATTGGTGGCATGGAGACGCAACTCGTTGAGGGTGAGGTGGTTGTTTTCTATGCGGAGTTGCCCGCCCGCATAGATGTCCATGCTGTTGAATTGTGTGAGCGAGTCGGAGGTGTGCTCCAGCAGAACGCCCTCATGCACGATGATATCGCATTGTTTGCAGGAGTCCACGGTCAGTCCTTTGCGGAAATAGGCGGCATCGGCTGTTGTGGTGTTTCCGGATACGATGATGGGTATGCGCTGTGTGCATTGCGCGAGGATATAGTCGCCCTTCTTGAGTGTGAGTTGCAGGTGAGAGCAGGGCTTGGTATTGATTTCAGGGATGGGAATAGTGTAGGTGCCGTCTGTATTGCGACCCGTGGCGATGTCGCGGACAATGGTGGTTTGACCTTGATTTTCCGCATATAGGTCTGCGCCCGATACATCGATGTCGGTTGTGATATGTATGCCGTCGTCCTGCCACGTGGTTGTGCTTATCCTGCCGCAGACGGGTGTGGCAGTGAAGAAGGCAGCCGGCTGTTCTTTGCGGAAGATATAGAAGTTGCCTGCGGTGACCGCTACTGCCGTAGAGCCGAAAGATACACCGTTGGCGGACGGAGTGACGCTCATCCAGCGTTGTTTGTCACTTCGGGTGAGATAGAACATACCGTTGTCCGCAGTCAGGGTGAACGAGGCACTTATAGTACTGCCGGCGATGTTGAGATTTGTGCTATTGATATGAACGTAATTGTTGTCGGCCGTTTTCAGCATCAGCTTGTTGTCATCTGCCGATGCCAACAAGAAGGCTTGTGTGGAGGGTGTGGCGATGTTGTCTGTGACGGCAAGGGGTGTCGCCGTATTCCCTTTTGCCGCTTGGAGTGCGTACCAGTCACCTGTGGCGGATTGGGCTGCAATAATGACAGAGTCGCCTGCACGGGGAATGTCTGTGGTCAGTACAAAGGGCTTGTCGGAATGTTCTTCCGCGTGACGATAGACGGCGTAGAGCGTTGCCCCGCCCGCGGGCATGGCGTAGGGAAAAGAGACCGGGGTGTATGTGGTGCTGCTGTCAGCCACGGCGGCTGTCGCCCAGCCGTCAAAGGTATAGTGGATATAATCGGTGCATACATCTGTGGGTGATGAGGGCTTGGGTATCATCTCGCCTGCCTCGTATTTGCCGGTTTCGGTCAGGCTGCCACGGTCGCAGAGCATGAGGGGATATTTTGGAGAAGATATTGTGATAGTTTTAGTATCTTTGCCTCCGCAGAACGTTGTGCCGTCTTGGGTGCTGTAGGCTTGATTGGCAGTGATGGTGTATGTACCGGCTTGTGTGAAAGTAATGTTATTGTCGTTGATATCTGCTCCTGCAGTAGGCGATATGGTGTATGTGACAGCAGACCCGTTACCGCCTGAAATGCGTAAGGCGACTACAATACTGCCCTCTTTGTCCAAATTGATAGTGATATTGTCTTGTTCGTCTTGGTTGAGGTTATCGGCAGTTGTGATATCCAAAGTCAGGGGTGTAGCAGGGTCTATACAACTGATGCAATCGGTGACATAGTCAGAATAGGTTATGTTCTCTATTGGCAGAATCATTGTTTTGTAATAGCCGGCAGTATTAGACAATAAATATCCCCCAAAAGCCGTTCCGTTAAAGAGAATACCGCGTGTATTCGTTTTGGCACCACTCATGCCTGCCATAGTGATATAGTCTCCATCTTGGGTGAAATTCCAGGTATAGGTGGTTCCTTCGTTGGACATACCCGCTCCGTAGGTGAGATTTGTACCGGATACTCCGCCGTTGCTATGGTAGATGTATTTGGTGCCATCAAATAGAGTGTAGCCGCTTGTGGCTTGGGCTATGGTCCATACAAATCCCGTCGCATCAGATGAAGCAATGTACTTTATCCCTTCGGATTCACTGACAATAATCGGTTTGGCGGTGATTTTTCCTCTCTCGACTATAGGATTGGCAGGAAGTGCATAGGGAATGGAGCCAACATACGCAACGATGGCATAGTTGCCGACATTGCCGACAGAAAATTTGGTAGGAGTATGTGTTACCTTTGAGGCAAAAACGGCATAGTATGTGGCATCCCCTGCTGGAATAGTTTTTGCATCAATATACGTAGGGGCTTCGGCTTGTGGTATTGTACCAATGTTGGTTTCACTCCAACCCACAAACACTTTGTCCGAACAGTCATTTGGCGCTGTTGGCACGGTTGTAGGCAATACCACGGGGCTGCCGAGTGTGACAGTTGTGGTGGTTGTTCCCGTCGGGGTGCTCCATGTGATGGTGTGTCCGGCTTGCTCCTGTTGTGTGGCAGGGGCAGCAACGGCGTGGATTGGACGGAAAGTGCCGCTTGCGTAAATACATATGTTGCAAGTGGCAAGAATTGTGATTATTTTGAGGTACTTCATTGTAGATGAATTTCAAGTGCCGCAAAGGTACTGCTTTTGCTAAAATTATGCAAGAATTTATCAATGATTGTGTATTTTATGCATTACTTTCTGCCTTTTATATGAAGCGCGCTGACAGATTGGCAGACGTTTGGCAGTTGGAATATAAGAAATACCTTTTGGCACAACATTTGTCTAATCTATTGCGATTTCAGCGCGCAAGAACCTACAAGAGGTGAGCGCACGGTAACGATAATTAACAACGAATAAAATAAACAAAGAATATGAGCAAGATTATTGGTATTGACTTGGGAACAACTAACTCCTGTGTCGCAGTTATGGAAGGCAACGAGCCTGTGGTTATCGCAAATTCGGAAGGCAAACGTACTACGCCTTCGGTGGTAGGTTTTGTGGATGGCGGTGAGCGCAAAGTGGGAGACCCTGCAAAGCGTCAAGCCATTACCAATCCGACACGAACCGTATATAGTATCAAGCGTTT
>CAKUUM010000041.1 GCA_934692905.1 uncultured Bacteroidales bacterium | reverse complement strand
GGCTTGCAGGGACCCCGCGTCGGAGGAGGTGCGGCACCAACTACACAGCCAACAATGAAGCCTGCAACAGCCCCACAGCCTGTAGCACAACCTGTTGCGTCAAAAACGACGCGAGACGCGTCGTCTCCACAAGCGACAGCCACCACTCCGCAAGCGACAACTGCTGCACCACAGACTCAGCCACCTACACCACCAAAGGCACAACCGTTGCCGCAGATGGGCAAACTGCCGTCACTCGGCAACCTCGGCGTAGTGAACAAGCCCCAGGCACAAACAACAGCAACCACGCAAGCCACGGCACCGACCGACCAACCGAAACGCGAGACCCCTTTTACACGTGACCAACTCATAGACGCGTGGGTTGGTCTGAACAAACACTTCCCGCGTGAAGAGCGTCTGCTGGCGATGTTGTCCGCTGCCACCCCTGAGATACTGAACCCGCGGCTGTGCCACATCACGGTAGCCAACCCGTGGCAGAAGCAGGAGTTCGCCAAGTTCGGAAAGCAGGTGATGAACATCGTGCGCGAACAACTGAAGAACGACTACCTGATGCTGCAGGTGGACGTGGAGACGCGCACAGAGACCGCGCGTGCTTACACTGCGGCGGAGAAGTACAAGTTGCTTGCCAAGCAAAACCCGCATTTGGAGGAACTGAAAAATAAGATGAATCTGCAATTAGAGTAATAGAATATGAACGTATTGAACATACTGCTTTTCTCATTTGCACTGCTGACGGACGTGCATGTGAGCAACACCAATCCACAGCCGCTGGAGGACTTGCAACGGTCGGTGGCGGACATCAACGCGATGCCCGATGTGGACTTTGTGATTGTGTCGGGCGACCTGACGGAATCGGGCGACCGCCGCGCCTTGGAGACCGTGAAGGGCGAGTTGGACAAACTGCGTGTGCCGTACTACGCCACATCGGGCAACCATGAGACCACATGGTCGGAGTCGGGCGTGATGGACTTCAGCCGCGTGTTCGGGAGCAACCGTTTTGCGTTCACCTACGACAACACGTTTTTTATCGGTTTCAACTCAGGACCGGTAATCCGTATGGCGGACGGACATGTGGCACCGCAGGACATCGCATGGCTGCAAGAGAAGTTGGACAGCGTTGCTAATCGAGGCGATAGCAAGATTATCGTGGTGACGCATTACCCGCTGCAGAACGGCGATGTGGACAACTGGTTCGACGTGACGGATGTGCTGCGTCGCTACAATGTGCAGTGCATCATCGGCGGACACTACCACCGCAACCTGCTGTTTGACTGCGACGGCATACCCGATGTTATCAACCGCTCGAACCTGTGCGGCAACGACAGCATCAACGGCTACTCGTGGATAACCGTAACCGACAGTATCCGCGTGAGCGAGAAGCGTATCGGACAGGCACCTGTGCAATGGGTAAGTCTGCCTTTCGAGCAGAAGCATTATGGAGCACCTGACCTAGCGTTGCGCCCCGACTACTCGGTGAATGAGCAGTATCGGCAAGTGCGTGAGGTGTGGAGCCGCCAACTGACAGGCGGAATATACTCAACCCCTGTGAGCGACGGACACCTTATATATATAGGCGATGACATCGGCACGATGTATGCGCTGGACGCGCGTACGGGCAAGATCGAATGGACCTTTGCCACGGGTATGCGCATTGTTGGTTCGCCTGCGGTGGAGGATGGGGTAGTGGTGTTCGGCAGCACCAACGATACCATCTACGGACTGCGTGCCACGGACGGAAAGCCGCTGTGGCGTGTGCCGACCGGGCAAGCCGTGATGGGGGCAGCCACCATACACAAGGGCGTGGCATATATCGGTGGCGGTGACGGATGTATGCGTGCCATCGACATTCATTCGGGCGAAGTGAAATGGGCGTTTGGCGGATTGGGCAACTACGTGCTGACGCGACCGCTGGTGTACCGCGACAAGTTGTACTTCGGGTGCTGGGACACCTATTTCTACGCGCTGAACCTCAATGACGGCAGCCTCGTATGGCGTTGGACCAACGGCAAGAGCAACGAGAAACTGTCTCCTGCCAGTGTGTGGCCCGTAGCGTCGGACGGCAAGATATTCATCACTGCACCCGACCGCTTCTGGACGTGCCTTGATGCCGAGACAGGCGCGCAGATTTGGCGTACCAACCAATACAAGGTACGCGAGACGGTGGGGCTGAGCGAGGACGGCAAGACCGTCTATTCCAAGTGCATGTGGGACGACATCGTGGCGTTGGACGCTATGGCGCGCGAGCCCCAAGAGAAATGGGTGGTGAATGCCGGGTTCGGTTACGAACACGACCCGTGTATGCCGTTGGAGAAAGGCGGCACGCTGTGGGTGGGCACCAAGAACGGTCTGCTCATCGGTATGGATGCCAAGACGGGGCGTGTGATGTGGCGGCACAAGATAGGCAATTCCATTCTCAATACGGTGTTGCCGCTGAGCGGGAAAGAGTGCATCGTAACAAGCAGCGAAGGGACGATTACGCGCGTACAGGTCAGATAATCAATGGACGAGGCATTAGATTTGAAGCGATACCTGCCCACCACCAAGAAAGAATTGCAGTTGCGCGGTTGGGACGAGGTGGACGTGATTCTCTTTTCAGGAGATGCGTACATCGACCACCCCGCATTCGGTGCCGCCGTGATTGGGCGCGTATTGGAAGCGGCAGGGTATCGTGTGGCGATAGTGCCTCAACCCGATTGGCACGGCGACCATCGCGACTTCACCAAGTTGGGGCGTCCGCGACTGTTCTTCAGCGTCACGTCGGGCAGTATGGACTCGATGGTGAACCACTACACTGCCGCCAAACGCCTGCGCTCAGACGATGCCTATACGCCTGATGCACAAGCGGGTAAGCGACCGGACTACTGCACTATTACCTACTGCAACATTCTCAAACAGCACTTCCCCGATGTGCCGGTGGTGATAGGCGGTATCGAAGCCTCTATGCGCCGTTTGACACACTACGACTATTGGTCGGACAGGCTGATGCCATCGATATTGGTGGACTCGCACGCGGACCTGCTGGTGTACGGCATGGGGGAGAAGCAGATGGTGGAGATAGCACGCCGCGGCATACAGCACGATATACCGCAGACTGCCTATCTGACTGCGCAGAAACCTGCCATAGACAATGAGACGCTTCTCCTGCATAGTCACGAAGAGGCGGTGGCAAACAAGCGAAGTCACGCCGAGAATTTCCGGCAGATAGAGACGGAGAGCAACAAAATTGTGGCAAAGACCTTGGTGCAGTCCGTCGGGAACAAGTGGGTGGTGGTCAATCCTACCTGTCCGACCATGACTACCGAAGAGTTGGACGCCATATACGATTTGCCGTTCATGTACCGTCCGCACCCCAAATACAAGGACAAGCGTATCCCCGCTTACGAGATGATACGTTTCTCGGTGTGCATGCACCGCGGGTGCTTCGGCGGGTGCAGTTTCTGCACCATCTCCGCCCATCAGGGCAAGCAAATCACCTCCCGTTCCGAGGGTAGTATTCTCCGTCAGATAGACAAACTGAAAGATTTGCCCGAGTGGAAGGGTTACTTGAGCGACCTCGGCGGACCCAGTGCCAATATGTACGGTATGCACGGGCGCGATATGAGCCTTTGCCAACGTTGCGCACGCCCCAGTTGCTTGCAACCCAATATATGCAAGAACCTCAACCGCGACTTCGCCCCGCTGATGCACATCTATCGCGCTGTGGACGGGTTGCCGTATATCAAGAAAGCGTTTGTGGGAAGCGGTATCCGCTATGACTTGATGTCCGAGGACTACGGGCGCGAACTGATTACAAAGCACGTGTCGGGACGGCTGAAAGTAGCCCCCGAGCACACCTCGGCATCGGTGTTGCGGCTCATGCGCAAGCCCTCGTGGGAGCATTATGAGCAGTTCCGCCTGTTCTTTGAGCGCGTGAACCGTGAGGCGGGCATGCACCAGCAACTGATACCCTATTTCATATCCTCACATCCGGGGTGTACCAATCAGGATATGAAGCAGTTGGCGCATTTCACACAGCAGATGCACTACCACCCAGAGCAGGTGCAGGACTTCACCCCGACGCCCATGACGCTGTCCACCACGATGTTCTACACGGGACTGAACCCGTACACCATGGAACCCGTCTTTGTAGCCCGCACCAAGGAGGAGAAGCAGAAACAGAACAGTTACTTCTTCTGGTGGAAATCGCCCGATGCCCCTCAACGCCCTGCCGCCAGGACTCACCGCCAAGATAAGCCCGCATCTGCCAGCAATTCTCACAAACCAAACAATCGCAGGGGCTAGTAACTGCCCGTCTGCTTCCTGTTTGTCAGTTCGTACTATATAAGCCCTTCTGCCCTTATGGCGGTTGGGGCTCCATTTTTCTGACATTGTTGCGTATCCGCAATAATTGTTGTAATTTTGCACCCGTGAAGTCCGCACGGGCTTCGCGGTATAACATAAAAGGCGTTTATTGCGCTTTGTTCTGACTTTCAGAAGTCTCGCAAATTTCAAACATGTTCAGAGCCAAGCAACGATAGATGTCCCGTATGAATGTAAGTAGTAGTCTCATTTTGAATGAGACATCTTGTCGTATTTGTGTACGTAGTACCTAACACGGCGCGAAGATTGGAGTTTTCTTTCTGTCTTCGTTTTCTTGTTCTTATATTCGGCGTGGCTTCGCGTTGTCCGTTCTAACATGTTAGGCAATGCGAGCGCCTCTGAAAGTGGAACGATGACAATCGGACTCCACGCTTTTTTGTATGCCTGTCACTGATACACCACCCGCCCTGCTCGGAGTCCATAGGGCAACAAAACATTTGTGCCTATGGGAAAGGAACGATAAAAACAACTACCTCGTCTGTCATAAAAAGATGACAGACCAACGAACTATTTATAAAACAATTAAACGAATAAAAATAATGGAAGAAAATAAATTAGCAAATATCATGCAGCACTACACTACAGTTAGTGCGCTGTTTAATATCTTAGAAAACGGACTTGATTTTGCCTTTGGTGATGGAAAGTCATGGATAGATAAAAATGATTTACATAGCCTGCAAAAATATAAGAAATACATCGGGAAAAAGGTTTATGTATTGTGTTTTTGTGATGGAATGGGTAATGCACACCATTGGACAACTCTTGGAAAAGCGAATAAAAAAGACCGCGAATCGAAGATAAAGTGTTCCATAGTATTGGATAAACAACAATTTATACACAAAATGCAGGAATTGCATTGCATATCAAGGAGAATGATATATTGCTCTAATAGTGAAGTCCAGAGTTACGATATTCGAGATATCCTCTTTCTCAAAAGGAATGAATATGAGAATGAGCATGAATTTCGTTTTGTGTATATCTGCAATGAAGGAGAAATACCAACCTCAATAAACATCAAATCATTTATCCGAAAAATTGTAATTGGTAATTGCGAAAAACAGAAATATGAAGAAATAAAACATCGGCTAATGACAGAGTTCCTTTTTACAGAAGACCAAATAGGACAAAATCTATTGAATGACAGCGTAGAATGGGACAAGAACATAGACACCTTGATTAAGCAGGTACCAACTACAAATAACAACACCCGCAAATCGGATATATTTTAGAATATGAACTTTCAAATAACTGAAATTATGAAGAAAAAACTTTTTTCGTTAGTGATGGCACTATGTGCTACTACCGCTATGTTTGCCGGTGAGTACCGATGGAAAGATGGTATCCAATATTGGGTCTCAGATGCAGGAAAGGCTTACGTTTCTAGTAGTTCTGATTATATCACCACTGCAAACATTCCTGATTCTATCATCTGGAAAGATGGAACCATTACTCCGGTCGTTGGAATCCAGAATTATGCCTTTAAAAACTGCGAGTCCGTTACATCTGTTACTATACCCAAGAGCATAGGATACATAGGTGATTATGCTTTTTACAATAAAAATCTAAAAAACGTAGTATTCAATGCCAAAAGGTGTAGCGACATAGGTAGTTACGCTTTTAGCTCTTCTATTGAATCGTTTACCTTTGGCGATGAAGTAGAATTTATTTCTTGGTCTATGTTTGGCGACAATAAGAATATAACCTCCATATCCTAAAAGTGTAAAAGAGATATATGGTAACTTAGGTTCTTCTGGCTCTTACATCACAGATTTTTATTATCAAGGGAATGTAAGTAATTGGGGTAGGATAAATTTTACATACTACGTATACAACGCATCGAATCCGACCTCTGTTAGAAACAAACGAGTGCACATCGGCTCGGAATTATCGAATGACATTCAACACGCAGATTTAGACAGCATACCATATATTGGTGCATATGCTTTCTATAACTGGTCAGGCTTAACGTCAGTTACGATGGGTGATAGTGTAACCACTATTGGCGAGAGAGCTTTCTATGGTTGCTCCAACTTGGAGACCGTAGTGTTTGGCGAGAATGTGCAGGATATAGGTAACGATGCTTTCTATGGTTGCCAAAATATCTATGAGATGACAGTACGCGCCAAGAAAGTGCCGAATGTACAAGCAGAGGGGACTAATAGTAATGGATATACTTATGGTACATTTCAAGGTGTCAGTAAGTTGGCAGAACTGCATGTGCCGGCGGAGAGTGTGAAGAAGTACAAGATTCACCCGGTGTGGGGCTTGTTTGATGTGATTACCGCTATTCCGTGTGTGGTTACTCTCCATTGTGACAACGTAATGGGTGCCGTAACAGGCGCAGGTTCCTATCAAGCCAATGAGCAAGTGAATATCAGTGCCAACCCGAACTTGGGCTACCGCTTCCGCCAATGGAGTGACGGCATCACCACCAATCCGCGTACCCTTGTCGTAGTGGGTGACACTGCTCTCATTGCCGAGTTCGAGGAGATACCCGCATCGGAATACACGGTGTCCGTAGTGGTGGACGCCGAGCAGAACGGGGCTGTGCAGATGGTGCTGACCGCAGTACCCGATGCAGGCTACCGGTTCACCGAGTGGAGCGACGGCAATACCGACAACCCGCGCACCATTCTCGTGACGGAGAACATGACACTGTCGGCTACCTTCTCTGTTGCCACGAATGTTGCCGCCACCCCGACCCATGGTGACACCACCGGCACTCGCAAGGTCATTCGCAACTGGCACGTCCTTATCCAGCGCGACGGCAAGACATATACCATAATGGGGCAGGATATATCCAAGAGCACCCCGTCTCGCCCATGGGCTTACGGGGACCCCGCAACAAGATAGGCTCAATAAAAACGACCTATAGAGATGATGGATGTAGGGGCTACTCGTGAGGGTAGTCTCTACATTCCATTTGTAAAGTCTCGGCAAGGTCGTAATAAGGTCGGCAGAATCACATACTAATCACCCGTTAATAACCCGATAAAGACACGATAAGAACACGAGGGAAAATTTGACGACGCGAGATGCGCCGTCTCCCATGTCACAGTATCGTCATACGGTTTGTGCCAAACCGACCGCGGACGAGAGACCCCGTTTCGCCTACAGGCTTACGGGGACCCCCGCAGGCGTCCGCGTCCCCTGAATAATACACAATTTTGATGCGGTTGCACTGAATGAGATAAAACGGATTTGCGAAAGTGGTATGTTTTTTGTAACTTTGCAGGCTAAACGAAAAAGAGAGAATAAAACTCTGATGAAGATAATCAAACGCAAAAAGAAATTCCGTATCAATCCGGACACGCTGGCACTGGAGCAGGTAGAGCACGGCATACGCTACTGGTTGCGCCAAAGCGGTATATATATATTGAGTGGTATTGTGCTGGGTGTCATATTTTTATATCTGTTTTTGACCTTCTTCCCGTCGCCGCGCGAAAAACAGTTGCAGCGCGAAAAAGAGGCATTGGCATCGCAATTGGATATGCTCAACCGGCAAGTGGACCAGATGCAGTTGGTGATGACCGATTTGCAACAGCGGGATGACAATCTGTACCGTGTATTGTTCGGGGCTGAGCCTATCCCGCTGAGTATCCGGCAGGGGGCGCAACGCAAGATTTCGTACTATGAACAGGTGGCGCAAATGACTAACAATCAGTTGTCTGCAGACCTATCACTGAAAGTGGACGTGCTCGAAAAAGAGATGTATGTGCAAGCCAAATCCTACGACGAAGTATTGGATATGGCGAAAACTCAGGAGATTCGCATGGAGAACATCCCTGCCATCCAGCCGGTGCTCAACAAAGATCTCAAGCGCGTGGCATCGGGCTATGGGGTGCGGGTTGACCCTGTATATCACGTGCGCAAGTTCCACGCAGGCATGGACTTCACGGCGCCAGTAGGCACGGAAGTGTATGCCACGGGTAATGCAAAAGTTGTGTTTGTGGGTTGGAAACAGGGATATGGAAACACCGTGATTCTTGACCACGGATTTGGCTATACGACGTTGTACGGGCACTTGTTCAAGTCGTTGGTGAGGGTGGGGCAGAAAGTCCACCGCTCGGACATCATCGCGCTGGTGGGCAATACGGGCAAAAGTACGGGACCACACCTGCACTACGAGGTGCGCTACAACGACAAACCCATCGACCCGCGCAACTACTACTTCTATGACCTCTCACCTGAGGAGTACGACCAAATGGTGCAAATCTCCAATAACTTCGGGCAGATGCTGGATTGATTTATGCGGCATTTGCGGTAAAGGTTGTGTATGTTTGCACTTTTTTGTAACTTTGCAGGCTAAAAATTAGGGATTAGATAATTAGAGATTAGAGATGAAAGCATTTGTTTTCCCCGGACAGGGGGCGCAATACACGGGCATGGGCAAGGATTTGTACGACAAATACCCTGCCGCGCGTGCCAAGATGGAGCGGGCAAACCAACTGCTCGGTTTCCGCTTGACGGACGTGATGTTTGAGGGCAGCAGTGACGACCTCAAACAAACGCGAGTCACGCAGCCTGCCGTGTACCTGCATTCCATAGTGGCTGCCGAACTGATGACGGTGGAGCGTCCCGACATGGTCGCGGGGCACAGCCTCGGCGAGTTTTCCGCGCTCGTAGCGGCAGGCGCACTCGGCTGGGAGGACGGACTATTATTGGTTAGCGCGCGTGCGCAGGCGATGCAGCGCGCGTGCGAGGTGCAGGAGTCCACGATGGCTGCCGTACTCGGACTGCCCGATGAGGTGGTGGACAGCACGTGCCGCCAAATAACCGGCGACATCGTCGTGGCGGCGAACTTCAACTGCCCGGGTCAAGTAGTGATTTCGGGCACGGTGAGTGGGGTGGAGCAGGCTTGCCAGTTGCTCAAGGCAGCGGGTGCCAAGCGCGCGTTGCGCCTGCCCGTAGGCGGTGCCTTCCATTCGCCGTTGATGCAGCCCGCGGCGGAGGAACTGCGCGAGGCGATTCTCCGTACCGATTTCCATACGCCGCAATGCCCTGTGTATCAGAATGTAAGCGCACATGCCGAGACCGACCGGGACGTCATCAAACAGCAGTTGTTGCAGCAACTCACCTCGCCCGTACATTGGACGCAGAGTGTGCAGCAGATGATTGCCGACGGAGCCACCGAGTTCTACGAGTTCGGACCCGGAGACGTGCTCAAAGGGCTTATCCGCAAGATAGATGCCAACGTCAGTGTGGGGTAGGGGACAGAGATATAGAAACGACTAAAAACCAACAAGATATATGTTTAGAACAGCAACTTGCGGCGAGTTACGTCTCGCCGATGTGGGAAAAACGGTAACACTCGCCGGATGGGTTCAGAGAATCCGCAAAATGGGTGGCATGACCTTTATCGACTTGCGTGACCGCTACGGCATCACGCAGTTGGCATTCCAGACCACAGGCAAGCCCGAAGAGGATGCCATGCTTGAGAAAGCCAATTCGGTAGGTCGTGAATATGTATTGCAAGTGAAGGGCGAAGTCATTGAAAGACAGAGCAAAAACGCCCAGTTACCTACAGGAGAGGTTGAGATAAAAGTACGCGAACTCAACGTACTCAATCCCGCCGTAACACCTCCTTTCACCATTGAGGACGACACGGACGGAGGCGACGACCTGCGTATGAAATACCGTTACCTCGACCTGCGCCGCTCATGTGTACGCAAGAACCTCGAACTGCGCCACAAGATGGCGTTTGAGGTGCGTCGCTACTTGGACGAACAGGGCTTCCTTGAGGTGGAAACGCCTGTGTTGGTTAACTCCACGCCCGAAGGCGCACGTGACTTTGTCGTACCCAGCCGCATGAATCCCGGTCAGTTCTACGCGCTGCCGCAAAGCCCGCAGATACTGAAGCAGTTGCTTATGGTCAGCGGATTCGACCGTTACTTCCAGATTGTCAAGTGCTTCCGCGATGAGGACCTGCGTGCCGACCGCCAGCCGGAGTTCACCCAAATCGACTGCGAGATGTCCTTTGTCGAACAGGAAGACGTACTGAATATGTTCGAAGGCATGTCCCGTCACCTGTTCAAGACCATTCTCAACATAGACCTCCCCAAACTGCCGCGTATGACGTGGGCGGACGCCATGAAGTACTATGGTAGCGACAAGCCCGACACACGTTTTGGCATGACCTTTGTGGAGTTGCAGGACATCTTCCACGCGGCAGAGGAGCAGAAACCTGAAAATGAACGCTTTAGCGTCTTTGCCAACGCCCAGTATATAGGTGGTATCTGCGCCAAAGGTTGTGCGCACTACACCCGCAAACAGTTGGACGCACTTACCGAGTTCGTGAAACGCCCGCAAGTGGGAGCCAAAGGTATGGTTTATGCGCGTGTAGAGGCTGATGGCAGCATCAAATCAAGTGTGGATAAGTTCTACGGGCAGGATGTGTTGCAGGCTGTTGCGCATGAGATGCAGGCGGAAGCAGGTGACTTGCTGTTGATTTTGAGCGGCGACGACGCTATGAAGACGCGCAAGCAACTGAGCGAACTTCGTCTCGAGATGGGACGCCAACTTGGGCTTCGCGACCCGAAGAAGTTCTCATGCCTGTGGGTCATCGACTTCCCGATGTACGAATGGAGCGACGAGGAGAACCGCCTCATGGCGATGCACCATCCCTTCACCAGCCCGAAGCCTGAGGATATCCCGCTGATGGACACCAATCCTGCTGCTGTACGCGCAAACGCTTACGACATGGTAATCAACGGTGTAGAGGTTGGTGGCGGTAGTATCCGTATCCACGACGCGCAGTTGCAGGAGAAGACGTTTGAGATTCTCGGATTCACGCCCGAACAGGCACAAAAGAAGTTCGGCTTCTTGATGAATGCGTTTAAGTACGGTGCGCCGCCTCACGGAGGTCTGGCGTATGGTCTTGACCGATTTGTCTCTTTGTTTGCGGGCTTGGATAGTATTCGCGACTGCATTGCCTTCCCGAAGAACAACCAAGGCCGTGACGTGATGCTTGGTGCCCCTGGCGTTCTCGACCCAATCCAATTGGATGAACTCCAACTCGACATCCGCAAAAAGAAAGACAATGAATAAAGGCGGCAATATAGCAAATAAATAATGCAAGCAGAACCTATGCAAAATTATACCAAATGGCGTGGCTACTGATAAGCCACCCATTTGGTACCCTAATTACGATTATGCAAGTTTTCAAATGTGAAGACTTGCATTTTTTTTGCATTTTTAACTTTTAGAGTAGGGACATTCAAAAACAGATTATTGTTTTTTCTCTATGCTGAACCTACGGTGTCAGTGGTCATATAATAATCAAGTAGGGGTACCCGCTTTTCAAAAAAGCGGTCAGAAAACCACGCTTATTACCTCGCTTTATTATTCTTTATAAAACCACGCTTATCACCTCGCTTTATTATTCTTTATAAAACCACGCTTATCACCTCGCTTTATTATTCTTTATAAAGGACAGCCCGCCCCCCGAGCGCAAACATTCACTACGTTCGTTTGCGCTCGGGGGCGGGCTGTCTCGCACTTATCCACGCTATTATAAACGGCCGCACTTCGTGCACTTGCGCTCTTCGCCTTTCGGCGTGCGAGCAATATGCATTATCGGACATTTTTACCGCTCGCCGCGGGGCGTAAGTGGCGGAATCGGCGGTTGCTCGTGCCGCGGTCGGCTACTCCGTGCCTACGTACGCCGAAAGTGGCGGCACCGGTCACAACCGAATCGATTATGAATGATACGCGCCACAATCAGCCTTCGGCACGCGTCCGCTTGATTGGGAATGATTACTAGCCGCGCGCGCAGTGTTCTACGTGCTCCACGCACATATCCTCGCCGCACGTCGCGCGCTACTGCTGAATGCTCGGGTCAAAAACCAACAAAACAAAACACACCACAAACATTACCAACGCAACCAACAGCAACACATGCCAAGAAAGTTTCAACAACTGCTTAACCTTATTATCCAAATCTTGTATATCCATAACGGCGACAAAAGTACTAATTTGCTTTCAAATTCACAAGACCTTTCAACGGAACCAAACGCGATGCAACATAAGCCCATAGATTAGCAATGAAACCGCCAGGCGTTTTATCAATTGTGCGCTCAAAATCTGATATATCACGTTCATTCATTTTCATATCACGAGCAAAACGCAATATTTGCGATTCATACTCACGAGCACGCTCACGCTGGTCAATAGCAGACAACGACATAAATTCATCAACTTCCTGTGAGAGACGAACAAACTCTTTCGCAGCCGTTTCTGCCTGCTGATGAGTTAAACCTGTACGCTCAATTTCCGTAGAAACTTGCTGTTCGGTCAACTTGGTAGCGGCTTTCACTTGCAGTATCTGTGCGGCAGTCAATTTCGTACGCTCTTGCACTTCTACAATCTGTACCATAGTTAAACCATACTTAGCGATTTCCGTTTGAAATTGTGCCACAGTCAAATCTATATCCGCCAATACCTTTTTTGTCTGTGCCTCTGTCAAATGCAACCGCTCAGCGGCAATTTCGATTTCCTTACCTGTCAACTCACGAGCAAGCTTATTATTTACCTGCTCCTCTGCAAACTGACGCTCCTTGAGGTCTTGCTCCATCTTAAATTGCTCATTCTGCTGCTTCAATTGAGCCATAGTCAAACGATATTGCGCCTGATTAGACGCCAAACTCGAAAAGGCACCGATTAAACCGCTGAAATCCGTAGGATTACCTTGCGGGGATTCGTCTTTACTCGCCTCTACTTGCGCAGTATTGACAGGGGCGGGGGTATAAGAACCCCCGCCGTTCAACGAATTGATAGCCCCCGCACGGCTCATACCTGCTTGCGTCATCAAATTCACTTGATTACCTGCCTTACTACGTTCATAGGCTTTCTCGGACTCCTCACGCTGCAACGCATTAGCGTTATCTGCTATCTGCATATTAGTAGCGTTAGCACTTTCCTGCATTTTGCGGTTATTCTCATTAGTCTCGCGCGTCAGTTTCTCGTTAGTCTCGCGATTCTTCTTGGAAGAAACCATATTACCAATAGCACCAACAAGATTACCTAACGAATCAAGAGCGTCACCGAAACCAAAACCGCTGAAAAAATCCTTAATACCAGCCATAGGACACACAATTTACAAGTACATACCACATACAGGGAGCGCACGCTCGGCTGCCAACGCATGGTGAATATCGTAGCGGAAATAGTCTGCATTACTATCATCTACCACGAACATATCCAACTTCGGGAAACAATGCACAAACTGATAGTTCAATTTAGGGCGTGTTTCACTATCATACGGCGACCACTGACGACCAAACGTGTACATATTCTGAGAAGTCTGCAACTCTCCGTGCTCCTCATCTTGGTTACACTTAGCGTCATAGTAGCGTCCTTGATAACCAAACACTCCGTCATCGAAACCAACAACACCACACGGGCACAACTCACTTTCATAAAGAGCGTCCATACCAAGTGTAGCAAACTCCGGAGTAGGATAATCAAACTTATCCATTCGAGAGTGACCACGTTTCACGGAATAGGGATAGGTTGCCTCGGGAAGAATGGTAAGAAACGAGATAATCAAACCATGCTCCTCACAGAACCGATTAAAGTTACCACCGTTATCATATCCGTAGGCGTTAGCCGACTTATCACCTGCAACTGCCATTTGTGTACCATCAGCGTCAGTGATAGTAGTATTATTGGTATTCACCGACAACTGAACTATTTGCGAAGATGTAGAGAGACACTCGGGCAACGACAAACGAGCGTCCAACGAACGGACACCCCAAGAGGTGTACAAGCGGTCTTGCGGACGATTACCATAGATGAGAGCTTTCTGCAACCATTTCTGTGCACGGCGGCATGCGTCCAACATATCCAACGAGAAATAAGACATAGACGCCTTATTCTGTGCGGTCTCTTTCGACTTAGACAAACCACTAATAAAGCGGGTAGGTATTTCTATCTTATCACCATTAGTCGTCTGTATAGTACACATATCTGCACTGATAAAGTCAACACTCTCAGCGTCAGCACCTGCATTTTTGTAATACGAGAACTGATTGATATAGTTACCTGTAGCACTATTCACCACGGGGACAACTACATTTCCTGTACCTGTATTAGCAAGAGCGGTAGTAAACGTATCCTTACTCCAACAACGCTGACGCGGCAATAGCAACTGAAACAACTCAGCAGTTGTCACGGTATCCTCTTGAGAGGGTTCGGGAACATCTAACTCCAACAATTGGTCACGATAGTAGTTATACCATATAGCATAGTTAGCGCGGAGAGCAAACGCCGTCAAAGGAGTAGAACTGAAATAATTACTCTCAAACGATACAACGGGGGCAAACTCGGAAAAGTCGGTGATACCTGCAAGGGATTCCAAATACGACATATACACAACGTAATAGAAATCCGTAGGAGTTAAGCGGACATACGAGAGGTAATCGAGGTTAGAAGACGTACCTACATACTGACGATAGCAATCGTACAAAGCATGTACCAAGTTACGCATATTATCTGTCATAGGATAACAATACTTAACTTTAGAGTGAGCAATTCTCCAATCGTCCAACACACGCGCGAGAACTGATTCGTAAGGATCCGGAGACAACGAAACAGAATAACCGAACAACGTACCATAACCACTTGCCTGCATATCCTTATCCGAAAAACCTGCATAATCTTTGAGGGGCTCAAACAGCATCAAACGATTATTATCAACGGAATTAGAGGGCAGCGAATCCATATACGAGCGAATCACATCGAAGAACGGCTGCAACAAATCCGATACACCTGCAGGGAGCACATCCATTTGATAACTACGCTGCAATATATGCAGCAGACGACCACGCATAGAACGATTCCACGAAATAGAACTATCTACATCGTCATTCCACACAAAGAATCCTTCGGGAACACCTACGGTTGGTTCATAATTCTGCAACTGCAACGGCGGCATAATATCTGCAGAGGACGAAAAACCAAGAATAGGCGGCAGCAAATTGAGGAGAGAATCAACGGCAGACTTGACGGAAAAAGAGGGTGGAGGAGTGGTAAAGTCCAACTTTTCACCACCGGTGAAGAACTTGTCCCAATTCTTCCATACAATACGGTTAGGCACATAGAAATGCTCCTGCCGGACATACATATTAGCCAACATAGGAACTGCCAACGGCTCAAACTGAACAACAGCGGTACTACTGCCTTTCATACGGTCACCGGGCAAAACTTCTTGGCAGCGGGTGGGAATGATACGACCGATACGACCTGTACCTTTCACATTATTGGAGAGGTCAAAGCCACTTTTCTGTATCTTACCCAAATCGATTTGGTCATACATCTGACCTTTTGTTTTCAGCGAATCCATAATCAGAATACAAATGAGAGGTTCAACGAATTGAGGTTACCAGAGTGGTCTATTTCCACATCCTGCTGCTGCTTGTCCTGCGACTGCTTGACGGAGATTTTAGAAGACACACTACATGCACTCACACCGAGTGCGACACACAGCGCCAAACACAGGCGCGTACCTGTACGACTTACACGTACTTTTCTACGAAATTTAGACATACTTTTTAGATTTAATTGTTACTATCTACAGGCGGCTGCTCTTCGGTCATCTTCTGATGACGAACACGCACATCCTTTTCTACACTTTTGGCATACTCCATCTTTTGGAAGAAATCCGCGTTAGGATTATCCACAGGAGTCAGTTGGTCAACACCAAGATTATTGTACTCATAGTTAGCCTTGGTAGCGAGATTGATTCCCGACTGAGCGGCGAGGAACATCTGGTAGCCTGTCATGGCTTCAGTAGGGTCGGTATCCGAGGGGACGGAACATTTAGCAAAATTGTGCATACAAAACTCCATAGGGCGGAACGTACGCTTTACAAATTGTTTACGTGTCATATTAGAACTTATTTTTTGTTAGTTTATACTTTCGTTGTTTTTCGGCTACCTTATCCATCATTGTAGCACGATACGTAGCCTGTACATCAGACCACGAATCACCATACGTAGCGGCAATATACTCTTGTTGCTCATGCTCTTTCTGCATACGCTGATTAGTCTGAGGGTACAACACGTTATCATACAGATACTGATAGGTAGATTGTAGGCGGTCTATCATTTCGTGGACGGGGACACGTCCGAGTTCAACAACTCCTGCTCGAGTTTTTTTATATCTTCGATAGTCAGTCCCATTGAATGCAAACCACTCTCTATGCAGTTTATCAAATACCGTGAAGTATTGAGGACGGAAAGAGGGGCGGCGCTCTCCAATGTTAGAATCGTTTTCATATACAATCTTATCCGTAACAGGGTCTTGATACACCAACGGTTGAACCGATGAGAAACCTGCCATAAAGTCAATGCAGTTTTGTATCTCCACGAGCACGGCTGCCAAATCTGGAATAGTCGCATTTGTGCGCAAATCCTCAGTTTCCTCATTAATCCTGCAATAAGGGCAAAGACTTTCCTTTGTTTTCCGTACATAGTAGGCAGGTAAGATGAAATTGCCTTCTTTTGGTAAGCCAAAAAGTCTAAAGTCTCCTGTCTTAAAGCGGTCAATGTTTTCCGATAGGTAGTCAAAGCCAATAGCGGGCGACTTACTACACAGCATAAAAGGTGAGAACCTTTTGCTATACAAATCATCAACTTGGTCAGCATTTTCAACAGGGTGACCGTCAATCCATTTTTTTGGAGAATACTTCGCGATACTCCATTCACTTTTTCCATAAAGTAAATCTTTTAAATTGTTATGATATTGATACGTAGGCAGTTTCTTAAAATCAAACTCGCCTTTCTGTAGATACTTACATACATACTTAAACGCTGACATCTGCTCCTTATTAAGCAAGTGATTCTCCGATATTAGGTGATAATCTATATCACCGATAATCACACGGCGACCATAGTCATCTATAGTACTCCAGGCGCGGTATATATCTATCTTACTGATTGGAACGTCGCTCCACAATATCATGTGATAATGAGGGCGGGCATACTTGTGACCATATTCACCACAGGCAAAGTACTTGTACTTTATACCAGTGTTTTTGCGCAAACGCTTATTGAACTTTTGCAGGTGGTCTTTGCGGAGTACCAACGGCATAGGTTGCTCTTTTCCATAGGTATTGCAACGATTGGTCATAGGGTATGTTTCACGAAACACCTCAGTATGCAACGAGCGGGGAGAGTAGGTAAGTGTGACAAAATACGTGTACTTCCTTGCTTTACTTTCAAGTACCATGCGAGTACACCATTCGTTCACTTTCGTGATTCGACAGTGGTAGCACTTCCCGCATGGAACTTCTCTCATCTCCATCTCTCGAGTGACAGGGTTCAAAATACGTACCTTTTGAGGATTAAAGCAATGAGCGTATATATGCTTTATCAAATCCATTACTTTTCAGTCTCTTTATAGGTGATGTACAACGTTTCCTGTGATACACGGACTATCAACTCACAATAGTAGGTTTCTGTATTATCTGCCAAACAGATATTCCGAAAGAATGAAGAATTTACCAAGTTCCACAAACGATAGCCGTACCATAATAGTTCGGCTTTATCCGATACCAAACGCAACAGGTATCGGACTTCCTCGTTACTCGTTTCGTCCAAACGAAACTCAAATCGTCTGTGTTTACGCACTACCATTTGCTTATATCATTTATTTGTACTACTTTTGCAGTCCGTTTTCGGGATTGTGAACAGGTCACAACGGAAAAACGGTGCAAAGATAATATCCTAATTACGATTATGTAAAATAGGCTTGATTGAATAACTATGGGAAAAATACTTTTAAGTGTTGACTATGACAAGTCTGCTGTGAGAGGAATTTCTACTATTGAAAATAATGCTCAACGGAATACTAATAATAGCGCGCGTCTGCGCAAAGACTTGACTTATTTTATTCCTCGTCAATGGGTTCACGATGAGGAGATTATGACTAGCAATGGTAAGAAAATCTCTAAGAAAGTCTTTGTTATTGGTGTCACTGACGATAACCAAGTAGCAAGCGTGACTACTTTGAGCGTAAATAGTTTTCGCAATCATTATGGAAAGGTGTGTGATAAGCCGAATCTACGTATTCCTTGCCATCGAAATGGTTATGGATTGTGGCGTGCAGATGAGAATGCTCATGAAGGCGTGTTTTTAGACGGTGGTAGTTTAATAGTTTTAAAGAAAATAAACGGTCTTATGTGTAAGCCTATAGCTTTTAAACTGGTATCTCGTTGTGATGTTTATAGATTGAATTTTGAGGAAACGTCTATGGGTAGTGGCAAATGGAATGTAAAGACCTTTCAAATAGATGGAAACACTTTTGCTGATTTGCAGAAAGTAATGGTTAATTTATACGAAGAAGTATTCAAGTTGCCAGAAATAGAAGTTGCTTCCGTAATAGATGATAATACTTATTTTCAGGGACTTGATTAATATACAAAAAAGAAAAATGATAACCTACCTTGATGAGATATTGAATGAGGCGCAGGATTCACAGCAGGATGTGGAATATATTCCATTGGCTGCTGACGATGATGCGACAAAAGAACCGGAACTGAACAATGGCGATGTGCTGGGCGTGTTGCCACTTCGGAATATGGTTCTGTTCCCCGGTGTGCTGCTGCCTGTGACAGTGGCGCGACCGAAGTCAAAGAAATTAGTAACCACTGCTTTCAAGAACGATGCCCTGCTTGCCGTGTGCTGTCAAAAAGCGCAAGATGTAGCAGAGCCGGGTTCTGATGACCTGTATATATTAGGTACCGCAGGGCGTGTATTGCGTACGTTGGATATGCCTGATGGCAGTCTGATGGTGATATTGGAAGGTATGGAACGTGTTGAAATACAAGAGATTGTTAGCACAAAGCCCTACCTGAAAGCCCGCGTGAAAGTGGTGGAAGAAGTCTTCCCGAAGCGCAATGACAAAGAGTTTATAGCGCTCGTAAGCAGCCTCAAGGAGCAGGCGGAGAAGATTATCAAGCGCATGGAGAATCTGCCTGCCGAGGCGGGAATGACCCTGCGCAGTATCGACAATCCCCCTACCCTTGTCAACTACATCTGCGGGAACTTCGGCATACGCATTGCGGAGAAGCAAAAGTTGTTGGAGGAAAGCGAGATAAAGCAACGCGCCATCGCACTCTTGGAACTGCTGAATACCGAGTTGCAAATGCTTGATATGAAGGCTGTTATCCAGAACAAAACACGTGAGGATATCGACAAGGAGCAGCGCGAATACTATCTGCACCGTCAGATGGAGACTATTCAGAAGGAATTGGGTGACTCCGATGAGCAGATAGCCAACGCCATGCTGGAACGTTCCAAGCAAAAGAAATGGGGTGAGAAGATGCAACAGACCTTCGAGAGCGAACTGAAGAAGTTGCGTCGTATGCCGTCCCATTCGCCCGAATACTCCACACAGCAAAACTATCTGGATACACTCCTCGACTTGCCTTGGAACGAGTATTCGGAGGACAACTACGATATCCGCCATGCGCAAGAGGTGCTGGACCACGACCACTACGGCATGGAGAAAGTGAAAGAGCGCATTATTGAGTACTTGGCGGTGCTGAAGATGAAAGCCGAGAGCGACAAACCGCAAGAGATGAAGGCTCCAATCTTGTGCCTGTATGGTCCTCCGGGTGTGGGCAAAACCAGTCTCGGACGCTCTATTGCAGCGGCATTGGGGCGCAAGTATGCGCGTATCAGTTTGGGTGGTCTCCACGACGAAGCCGAGATTCGCGGACATCGCCGCACCTACATCGGCGCCATGCCCGGGCGAATTATTGAGAGCATCCGCAAAGTGAAAACGAGCAACCCTGTCTTTGTATTGGACGAGATAGACAAAATCGGTATGGACTACAAGGGTGACCCGACCAGCGCCTTGTTGGAAGTGCTTGACCCAGAACAGAATGGCACTTTCCACGACAACTACTTGGATGTGGATTACGACCTAAGCAAGATACTCTTCATCGCCACGGCTAACTCCTTGGACAGCGTGCCGCGTCCCCTACTCGACCGTATGGAACTCATCGAAATGACGGGTTACCTGCAAGAGGAGAAAGAGGAGATTGCCAAACGCCACTTGTTGCCGAAAGAACTTGATAACCACGGACTTAAACCAGCACAACTGAAACTCAGGAAGTCTATTATCGCCGAGATTATTGATGGCTACACACGTGAGTCCGGAGTGCGCAGTTTGGAGCGTCAGATAGCGGCAATATGCCGTAAGGTGGTAACGAAGATTGCCTTGCAAGAGCCTTATAACGTGAGCGTTACATCGGAAGACGTAGTCGAATATCTTGGCAAGAAACGCTACTCGCGTGACTCTTGGGAGACCAACAAATACATCGGCGTAGTCACAGGCTTGGCGTGGACACAAGTAGGCGGAGAGATACTCTTTATTGAGACTTCGCTTTCCCCAGCCAAGACCCCTACCCTCACCCTCACAGGCAACCTCGGCGATGTGATGAAGGAGTCCGCCACCATCGCATTGGGCTACATCAAGGCACACGCCGACCAGTTCGGCATCTCGCGCAAGGTGTTAGACACCCATTCCGTGCACATCCACGTGCCAGAAGGTGCCATTCCAAAGGATGGTCCCAGTGCGGGTATTACAATGACAACGGCATTGGTTAGTGCTTTTACCAAACGCAAAGTGCGCCCACGTATCGCCATGACGGGTGAGATGACCCTCCGCGGCAAAGTGCTGCCCATCGGCGGCGTGAAAGAGAAGATTCTTGCTGCCAAACGTGCCGGCATCACCGACCTCATTCTCTGTGAGGACAACCGCAAAGATGTGGAGGAAATCCCTGAAAAGTACCTCACCGGCTTGACGTTCCACTACGTGAAAGACATTCAAGAGGTGATTGATTTTGCACTGATGTAATAAAACAGGCTGCCCAACAAACAAAGCGTCAGGCAGCCTATTTTATATCGTACTGAATGATTTTGCTATGCACGTGTGGACGACGCGAATCGCGTCGTCCACACTATTTTTTGTGTTGTTTCTTATTGACACTCGTAGCAGGATATGCGTAACTTCATAGGAAGGTAGGCATAAGGTCGGCAGAATCACATACTAACCACATACTAATCACATACTAATCTCATACTAATCACATACAGTTACCCCGAGAAGGTCACGAGGTGGAAATGCGCAATTCACAATGCGTAATGCGTAATGAAGCATCAGCCGGAAATTCGCACCAAGGCGGCACTTCCTTCACAGACGAGGAAATGGCTGATTAAATGCCACGATTTCGCTGAAATGTTGTGCAAACGAAAGATTTTTTGTAACTTTGCACCCTTAATTGTGTTACAAGTGTAGAATTGACAATATGGAATTATCTGAACAAGAACAGGTGCGCAGACAGAGTCTGCAGACGATGCGTGATATGGGAATCAACCCGTATCCGGCTGATGAATACGTAGTTACGGGATATTCGAAAGACATCAAAGAGGGTTTCAAAGACGATGACACCACGGCAGAATGGTACACGGGCAAAGAGGTGCGCATCGCGGGACGACTGATGTCGAAACGTATCATGGGTAAGGCATCGTTTATCGAATTGCAGGACTCGAAAGGGCGTATCCAAGTGTATGTGAGCCGCGATGATATCCAGGCTCCCGTACCCGAAGGCGAGACGGCTACCACCGTGGAGCAGCAGATGTACAATGTGGTGTTCAAGAAACTGCTTGATATAGGCGATTTCATTGGTATTGAAGGATTTGTGTTCCGTACGCAGATGGGCGAAATCTCGGTACACGCCAAGAAACTGACCGTGCTGGCTAAGAGTCTGCGCCCGCTGCCGATTGTCAAATACAAAGACGGTGTGGCGTATGACGGGTTCAACGACCCCGAGCAGCGTTACCGCCAAAGGTATGTGGACTTGATTGTGAATGACGGCGTGAAGGACGTGTTCCTGAAGCGTGCCACGATAATCCGCACTATGCGCCGTGTGTTTGACGAAGCGGGTTACACCGAGGTGGAAACGCCTATCCTGCAACAGATTGCGGGCGGCGCATCGGCGCGTCCGTTCATCACGCACCACAATGCGCTGGATGTGGATATGTACCTGCGTATTGCCACCGAGTTGTACCTCAAACGACTGATTGTCGGCGGCTTCGAGGGCGTGTACGAGATTGGGCGCAACTTCCGCAACGAGGGTATGGACCGCAGTCACAACCCAGAGTTTACCTGTATGGAGTTGTACGTACAATACAAGGACTATAACTGGATGATGTCGTTTACCGAGCACCTCTTGGAGACCATTGCGATTGCCGTAAACGGCACGACCAAAGTGCAGATCGGCAACCACGAAGTGGACTTCAAGGCGCCGTATCGCCGCTTGCCGATTCTGGAGGCTATTCAAGAGAAAACGGGGCTTGACCTCTCCACGATGAGCGAGGACGAGATTCGCGAGGTGGCAAAGAAATATGGTGTGGAGGACACCGAACACATGGGCAAAGGCAAACTGATTGACGAGATATTCGGCGAGACCTGCGAGGGCACATTTATCCAGCCGACATTTATCACAGATTATCCTGTCGAGATGTCTCCGCTGACGAAGATGCACCGCTCGAAACCCGGACTGACAGAGCGTTTCGAGTTGATGGTGAACGGCAAGGAGTTGGCAAACGCGTACAGCGAGTTGAACGACCCGATTGACCAGTACAACCGCTTTGTGGAGCAGATGAAACTGGCGGACAAGGGCGATGACGAGGCGATGGTGATTGACCACGACTTTATGCGTGCTCTCGAATACGGTATGCCTCCCACATCCGGTATCGGTATCGGTATCGA
>CAKUUM010000040.1 GCA_934692905.1 uncultured Bacteroidales bacterium | reverse complement strand
GCAAAATCACCTTATACGGATGTCATTCGCCATCGCAACATCGCAAACCATCGCTCAATTTTGATGCGGTTGCCCTGTATTCTACTCTTTTACAAAAATCTCCAACACACTGATAATGATGCCACCTCCCGGGATAGAGTCCGCAACGGGTGTGAGTGTCTCCAGTAGATACTTGGCATCCAAATGCGTCTTGAGATAGTTGATGTATTCCGCATCTTTGTCTTCGTTCTCCGATACTTTGTAGTTGGCAGCAGCGTCCCGAAGCACATCTACGGACGGCACTAATGCCTTCAACGCTTTCACAAAACGAGCGGCAATGGCTACTGCTTTTTCCACTTTGTCATACTCAACCTCCACTGCTTTTGTGATAATCGTGTGTTGGTCAATTTGTGCGGCTTGTTCTTTCAACTTGGCACCGCTTTCAGATGTGAACTTGGATAGTTTCTCGCCGCTCTCGGTTGCGGCTTTTGAGATTTTATTGAATAGTTCCATAGTATTGTATTTGAAATTGATTATTCTGTTTGAGCATCATGGTTTTGCTTTTGCGGTTTGTAAAGAGAGAATACCACAAGTACGCCTATGACAGCAAGGGTAGCGTTGATTGCCACGTAAAGCACAATCGGATAGCAGAAGAAACTGAATACAAAGTTGCACAGCAACACGAATAAAGCATCTAACCATGCCACCAATTTGATATTGATGTTTCGTTTCCCGCATGTATAATCCACACCCATTGCCAATGCCAACGGAACACCAAACGTTACAAACGTAGTACCTAACGAAATCCATTGGCGATAGTCAGCCGCAGGGGCGATATAATAGCAGATAACGCCTAACAAGGCAGCAATGCAGATTGATAAAACCAACTTTATGATATTTACTTTCATATACGTATGAATTATAATTGTTTCAACACTTCTTTGATTGCCTCTTCTATTGAGATATTGGGGCTTGCAGCCAGAACAGAATCTATCTTCTTTCGGGTGGCGGCGTCCTTATACCCTAATGATGCCATAGCATTGACCACGGATTCTTTCATTTGCGGGTTTACATCGGGTGTGGCGGAGGCTATGTTTCCTGTTGCCGAAGATAGCAGCACCAGTTTCTGAATATGCGGCACATTGCGGGCTGGTGTCCATTGCGTCAGTTGCGGTGTCCAAACCAAGGTATCGTCGGTAAGTATGCCGTTTGCAATCAGCGTCTTGAGTTCGGAATCGTTCAGAGGTCCGACTTGTCGACCGTTTACGGCAATATATGTCATCATATCATTCTTTTGCAACGGCGGCGGGGTAGCGGTTTGCGGCTTGGATAGTTGCGGCATACAACTCTCCATCATATTCGGCATTTGGCGAATGACGCTCATTCCGATGCCCAACTTCATCATCTCTTCCAAGAAATTATCATCTATCATAGCACACGGATTAGCGGGTTAATTCTTCGGTATCACGGATAGGTGTCCACCCAGACAAGCCCTCTTTCCAGCACAAAGTGCGGTCAGAGATAATCCCTTGTTGCAGAAAGTCGCGTACTTGTGCACTCGTAAAAGGACCTTTGGCGTTGTCCTCTATTGCTAAGTAGTATTGCGCCGCCTGCGGTATCTGTGGTGGAATGGCGGTTTGCGCCGCTTCCTGCCGTTGCAGGATATTCTCCATTACAGGCAGAACAACCGGCTGGGGCAGAAAACCTTGCTGTGCGGGGATTTGCACGTGCCGGATATTCTGAAGGGTTTGATGTGTCAATGCTTCAGAGAGGTTCGATTTTGCTATTTGGTCAAGCAAATTATAATCCATTGGTTTCATAATTCATTCATTTTAGGATAGTGGTGGAGGTGTCGGAGTAGATTGCGGGGTAAACAAGCAAGCGAGTTGCGGGATAGAGGCAATGGGCGTCCATGCTGCCATTCCTGCCGCCCACGCCATCGTCTGTGCGTTGATTTGCCCTGTCTGCGCGAGTTGTTGCAGGGCACTCATATCGCACGGACCGAACTGCTGCCCATTGACTACCACGTAGTATTGTACGGCTTGTACGGTCGGGAGAGGCGGTGGAACAGGCATTCCCGCTTGCCCAGCGGGTGCCATATTCTGATTGAGGGTATTGCCCATCTGCTGCATCATATTGCCCATCTGACCGGCAACAGCAGTGCCCATCATCATGCCCGTCATCATACCTGCGGGATTCATGTGCCCGTCTCCGCCGCCGAGGTTCATACTGCCCATTTGTCCCATATTCTCCAAGCCTGTTTGCATAACCTCTGCCTGACGGTTGAGTACGTGCGCATTGATATACGCCGACTGGCTGCCGAGGTTGGCTTGTATAGCCGCCGATTGGGTCTGCTCATGCTGTGCGAACTGCCCTTCTTCTCGCATACGGCTGAGTATATCCTCCTGATGTTCGAGTTGCATTTGTGCGGTTGCCTTGACTGTCGTATTACGTACATCGGCATCCACGCGCATAGATTCGCGTTGGATCTGGTATGCCAGCAAGGCATTCTTCTCGTTTTCCAAGTTGAACTTATGTGTCTGGTCTTCCGTGATTTCTTTGAGACGCTGGTAACCCTCGGAGTCTTCGTCGTAACGGATGTCAGAGATAAGCACGTCGGTAGCAATGACGCCGAAACGGTTGGCAATGCGCTGCTGCACGCGGGCGAGTATGTACTTGCCTATTTCGCCTATCAGCGAGTTGAAGTGCATAATAAAAATACCCGTATCCTTGGGCGCATTCGCCATAATCTGTTTGGTTTCCTGCACAATGAGTTCTTTCAGTTTCTCGTCCAATTCCTCTATTGTGGTGTCTGCTCCGCCCCATGCCTCGAACAGGTATTTGATAAACTCGGGTTGCGTAGGCAACTCAAACACCATAGAGCCTTTGATGGCGACCCGTATATCGTACGCACGGAACTCCTTTTCGGCGGGTATGACACGGAAGAACGGTACTATAAAAGGTATCTCCAAGTTCTTTTCCTGATTGATATAGTACAACTCAGCGGGCATCGGGCTTCCGCCGTTGAATACTAAACTTGTAAGCGAAGCCAATACGGGTAGATTCTCCGTCTCCACAGTTCCACTATACGGACCTTTGATAACATCATACGCACCGTTTTGGTTCTGATAGAGAAAAATAGCCGCCTGCCCCGGTCGTACGGTAAGGCTACTGCCGTAGCGGATGGCATTCTCCTTACGGGTGGATTTCGCTTCCTGCCCTTGCGGGCGCCATTTCCAAATGACGAAACCTTTTTCGTCACAACGGAGGGCGTCCATCATACCGCCCTCTTTCTTATGAAAAAACAGTCCCATAATCAAATCAATTTTTTGCGCTCTTGTTGGGCAGCCTCAATCTCCTTTTTTGTTTTATCGATAGCCAACTTTAGACGTTCAGAGCCAGTATGCTTTCTAAAACCAGATTCGTTATAAAGAGAACCCATTAAGCCAAACCATACTGCACCAACCACCAAAACAATCGGGATATTTATCAAGAGAATTCCCAACCAATCCCAGTCCAATATGCTTGCGAATGTAACAATATCTGCAGCAATAATAAACAAAGCGATAAAAGTAATCAAGAACGGGACCCTCTCTTCCCTGTCGTATACCTGTTCATATTCTTTTTCTTGTTGGGCTAAAAGTGATCTTAATTTAGAAATCTTTACATCTATTACCAGCAAATAAGCCTTTCGCTGTTGATTTACATCTTTTCGCTCTTGGATAAACTGGGCGAATAACGGCTCTGTCGCAAACAATGTCTCGGCTTTCGTTAATGCTTCATTGTATTTTTGAGTATAGCCTCTTTCCCTCATAGAAACCAAAAATTCAAACAGGTCTGCTTTATTAGACGGAATCGGAAATGCATTGACGACAGACTTTACACGTCTTGCCAATTGGCTATCAAAAGTATCTAATTGCTGATCAATCTGTGTCAATGGCATACTGACTCTTGCTAACTCCTTCTCCATCGCCCTTTTATTCTCTTTCAATTCATTTGTTCCAGAATTACCAAGTAAAAGTTCCATTAATCCTTTAGATTGGTTCTGAGATTTTATTTTCTCTTCTCGTGTTTGATATGCTTTGCGCACCTCTGTACAAGCATCTTCTATTTGAGCACTTATCCGTTGACGTTCGGCACGCAATGCTTTTTTCTGATCTTCCGCTTCTACATACACTTGGTTTATTTTCTTCTCTAACTCTTTTGCAGCAGTTGTTGTTTCGAACCCCGAGAAATTATATCCACAGTCAGGACAACATGCCGTAAAAGCAGGTACTACGCAGCCGCATACAGGACACTTGCGCACATCTGTTGCCCGCTGCGATTTGGGAGCAGCCGATTTCTCCGCTGCTTTTTTCTCCGCCTTTTCCTGTTCTGCCTTTTGGAGTTCTACAAGGCGGGCATCCAAGACCATCTCGAACTCGTCAAGGTCAATGCCTTGCTCTTGGGCTTTCTTGAAAAGGATTTGTTTTTCCTTCTCGGTCAAGACACCATCCATCAGTGCCGCACTGATGAGGGCTTCCATTTTTTCGTTGTAAAGAGAATTCATTGTCGCGATATTTTTTATTTGTTGGGCGCAGTTCTGCGTTGCGCTTTCAGTGATGCGATACGCGCTTTGTTTTGGGCGATATGCGCCTTTGCGGTGTTGGCATTGGCGGTATCCTTGTTGTTGCGGTAGTTGCCCAAGGCAACTTGCCAACGCGCCGTATCGTTGCAGATACTCGCTATTTCGCGGTCAATGTCTTCCTTTGTCCGCACAAATAAACTTCTAAATAGTCCCATAATATTATGATTTAATTTGCTTTATCCCTACTCACTTGTGGCTTTTCGGGTTACTCCATGATTATTGTTTGTTGTTTGTGTATAGACATAAAAAGAGCGCAGACTTTTCTCGTTTGTCGAGTATTTGGCCTCTTAGGATTTACCGGACTACCTTATTCTCCCAAATATCTACGGAAAAAGCCCACGCGTGAACGTGAGCATTTGGCTTTTTCCTTGGGAAAATACACTTCTAAAAATGTCCGGTTTTTAGAGGCCAAGTATTAGAGCAAAACGCTTTATATAATATGTCATTGCATCGCCTTACCGATGCGCGGTTATGCCATAGGCGGAGTTGGTTTTAGTTGTTGTTTATTTTTTGATTTTATTCATTTTGTACGAAGTCTTTCAACATTGCGCTGCAAAGGTATAGAAAATTTGCGAGTTATGCAACATCGGTGAGAAATAGGTGCTTGTTTTTGAGGAAGATAAGTCTAATAAGCCCGATAGGGCAAATAAGACGAATGGGCAAATAAGCCTAATACGTCGAATATGTCGGATAGGACAAATAAGTCAAATGAGCCCAATATGTCCAATAAGGATAGCGGGACTCCATGAACGGACGGCGATGCCGTATTATCACAAATTGGTCATAAAGTCCATATCCTAATAATTAGCACAACTGACATTATTATAGAGTGGAAGATGCACTAAAATCTATCAGTAGGGAAAAGATTTTTTGCATTTTTTCTGTTCAGAGGCATATCTTTGTCCATATTAGCCATTAACGTGTGGCAGAGAGGAGAGGTCATTGAAACCGTACTATCCCGTACTATTACAAGGAATGCTTTAGATATGTCCATTGCCCCTTTTTATTGCTGCCGTCACGATATATATAACCGTTTTTGCGTAGGGTGGTTATTTCTCTCTTTAACGTTGCAAGTGAGACTCCTATTCGTTTGCTAATTCTTCTCTCGTCAGAGAAGGTCGTTTCTTGATAGCCGTAATGATTGCTTTTTGCCGTTGGGATAGAGACTCATTTATCGGCTCATTTATTGGCTCATTTGGGATATGCAAAGTCAGTTTAACCTGCAACAGTTCCGGTTGTTCCAATAATTCGGGCTTGAGCCAATGCTCATTATGAAATCAAATAAAATTTGTACAGTCTATATCAGTCCTGTCATATAGACAGGCAGCAGCCATGTGGCACCGTCGTGCAGAAGGTCTTTGGTGTATATCAGGTAGCGGTCGCCGACGCGGGACGCGTACTTCTCGCAGAAAGCGTCCAACGAGGCGTGCGTGTTGTAACCCGATGACTTGACCTCTATGGGACATACCTTGTTGCCTCGCGAAAGCAGAAAGTCCACCTCGTAGTTGTGCTTCGGGTCTTTCGGGAAGGTGTAGTAGAATAGCCGGTTGCCCGAAGCACGCAACATCTGCGCCACCAGATTCTCATACACATAGCCGAGGTTGGTCGCCAACTTGTCGCTCAGCAACTTGTTGTAAATTTCGTTCTCCGTATAGTCTTTGTCCCAGAAAGCAAGCGTGATAAACAAGCCCGTATCGCACAAAAATATCTTGAACCGCTTATAGTCCGCATTGAGCGACATACCCACATTCGGGTCGTCGGCGTGATAAGCCATATAGATAGTCTTGCTATCTTCCAAGTCGTGCAATAGTTCCTGTATTCGCTCTGCATCCACCCCCGCCAATATGGACGTAGGGGCATAGCGCGAACCGTTTTTGCTCAGTTGGGCAGGGATAGCCATGAACAAGCGCGACAATTGTTTCGAGCCATCCACCTTAAGTAAATCATCGGCATAGAGCCGAAGGATGTCGCGTTTGGTCTCGTCCACACGTTGCAGGTTGTTGGTATCCAAATAAGTACACACGGCTTGCGGCATACCGCCAATCAACATATACAATCGCAGGTTGCGCATACTCTCACGGTGCGCCGCCCCCGACGGGTAGTGGTGCTGAAAGGCGGTGCGCAGAAGCGGGAAAGTCTGCTCGTCGCCTAATGCCCAACGGAACTCCTCATAGTCCATCGGTAATAATTCAAGGTGCCGCTCTTCGCTCGGGATGGTAATATCTTTTGTGTTCTGCCGAATACTGATAAGCGAACCCGTTTCGATATAGTCATACCTGCCATCTGCCACGAGGTACTTGATTGCCTGCCGCGCCATAGGGCAACGTTGCACCTCGTCGAAGACGATAACCGATTGCCGCTCCACGAGTTGTACATTGAAGATACGCTGCAACTGGAAGAACAGAAAGTCCAAATCCATCAGGTTGTTGAACAATCCGCGTACTTCGTCCGACACCCTGTTGAAGTCTATCAATATGCAGGATTTGTACTCCTGTTCGGCAAACTGCCGCACCAAGGTGGACTTGCCGACACGGCGTGCCCCCTCTATCAGGAGAGCCGTATGCCCCTGGCTTTCCTGCTTCCATTCCAACATTCGCTGGTACAATTTGCGCCTGAAAATATGCTCACTCATAGCCTTTGCGTTTGATTTGCCGCAAAGATACTGATTATTATCGGATTACGCAAATGTTTATGACGTCCCCGCGTTTTTGTTTGGCGTTTTGTCTATGATTCCCGCGTTTTTGTAGGGTCAATTTCCAGTCATCCCCGCAAATTTACAGAAGCGAAATACCGTCATCCCCGCAAATTTTGGCTCCGTTAATGCGTCGTTAAACATATAATTATCCACGAATTGACCATGAATTCATTTACGAATTGCGAATTTACGATATACGATTTATAGGGACATTTATTGCCATTTGAACATTGTGCATAATATGTCGCCGTATCTCTATGAATGCCCATTAAAGTACCATTAAAACAATAGTGAACATCTAATTATCTGCAAATTAGCCATTCATTTACAATTTCGACAGATACTTTTCCCTGCTCTTTCCCTGACCTTTCCTCGCGGATAGCCTCTTTTTTCAAATACATTCCAATCGAGAATATTCTCCAAATCAAGTGCAAAGATACAACAAATATCGGCAAAATGTTGTCCGTAGCAGACAATTATGCACTGCGTACGTTGTAGGGCAATTCCTTTTTCTTATGCCTCTAATATCAAACGACGCAAATAGTCTTCTATGTCCTTAGAGGTGATGTCGTATTTAGGCTGCAGTTGTGTGAAGTTGGTATCTTCAGAGAATCGGGCGCCATTGGTGAGCATTGCGTATAGGTTTTTGGTGTGGAGCAGGTGTCCCGAATACTTCAATGCCAAATCTACCATGGCGTGAAAATCAACGCCTTCTTGTAATAGGGAATAGATATCGTAGTAGTCACGAAACTTGGAGCGGCGCATCATCACCTCCATCTTCATGGCTCCGATAGACAGCAAATCTGCTGCGGAGAGATTATCTTGTATTAAAACCGGCTGAACTAAAGGAGAGTACCGCGGGCAAGCGTAATTTTCGGACTTGGAAGTATGCCATTTGATAAAATCCAAGTCCTCGCTTTGCCGGTTTCCAATCTGGAGGGACAGTGCCGTTCCACCCACAAGAATGTAAGGTTTAATACACTCAAGTTGACAGATTTTGTCGAAGACGATACCCGTATGTGGTGCCAGACCTAACATGATGCCAACCGATTCCAATAGCGTGTTTCTTGTGATTTCAGATATACATCCGGATTTTTAACGCCGAAATAGTACCATGCCAGAAAACGATTGAGCGTGCTGAGATAGGCACCTTGTGACACCATACGATGCAACCAAACCTGTTTCACCTTTTTGCGTCCGTAGAGAGTAAAAAGTTGGTTTATTTCAGGTAAGTCCAAATAAATCAGGGTCTTTTCTATGAGTTGTTCGTCAGTCGCGCTGTCCCATGAGTCCGATGAATAGGACCAAAAGCAATTTTCTGCCTTCAGTTTACTCAATAGGATATTTCTAACCTCGTTTTTACTCATAGTTCCTTTTCGCGCTCCAAAGGTACGATATTTTTGGGATATATACAACTAATTTACATATAAAGAGCCATGCAACATTGAGAAACATATAATTATTCGCGAATTGACCATGAATTCATTTACGATTTACGAATTTACAACGTGTGATTATTTCGATAGTATATGTTAATGAATTTTGCTTTTGGCTTTGCATGAAGGGCGTGTAACCATTGCCTATCACTTGTCTATCCCTTGCGCATCCCTTGCTGAATGATTACCACTAATCCCGACAAGAACAGGGTAAGGTCAGGGAAAAAACAGGGAGAAATTTTAATGATTCAATGGGATAAAAACCACCCGAAGCCGGTCGGGACTTCGGGTGGTTTGGAGTGGATTCGGAACAAACTCTATGTAAGTCTGAAACAAACTCTACGCTGGTTCAGAAAAGATGTTACGCAGATGCTGAACAGACCTTGTGCAACATCGGAACCGTGTTTGAATTTGTCCGAAGCGGGTGGGGATTACATATCCCACTGCTCGAGGGTGGCAGTGAGTTGGTCGAAGGTCTGCGCCTTGCTCTTCTCACGCACCTCGTTGATTTGCGCGCTGACGGCCTGGTCGTAGGTCTCCGCCTCCACGTTGCGGATAACGCCGAGTGCGATAGGCAGTTCGCTTGGCACCTCGGCATTGTGCACGTCGGTGACCATATCCTGACCCATGAGGGCAAGCATGCGGTGCAAGGTCGGGTCCTCGAGGGTGGCGTCGTGCGTCAGGACACGCGGGTCGTCAGCCGGCACCACAATCAGGCGCGGCATGAGTCCTTGGCTGTAATCCAGTGCGAGACCCTTGTCATTGTCCTTGCCGAAAATCATCTTCTCGCCATGGCGGAGGATGATGCTACGCTCGGCGCGTGTCTCGCGGTCTGCAATCCATGCGTGGGTTCCGTTGTTGAAAATCACGCAGTTAACCAGACACTCGATGACGCTAGCACCCTTATGCTGCTGCGCCTTGACCATACAATCGACGGTGGTGGGCATATCCACATCCAAGGTGCGGGCGAAGAACGTGCCGCGCGCTCCCATCACCAGTTCGGCGGGGATGAAAGGACGTTCCACCGTGCCAAAAGGACTGGATTTGCTGACAAAGCCCTTGGGCGAAGTGGGCGAATACTGACCCTTGGTGAGACCGTAGATACGGTTGTTGAAGAGGCAGATATTGAGGTCCACGTTGCGTCGAATCTCATGGATAAAATGGTTACCGCCGATAGCGAGGCAGTCGCCGTCGCCCGACATCTGCCAAACGGTGAGTTCGGGGTGGCTGGTCTTGACACCCGTTGCCACTGCGCCTCCGCGGCCGTGGATGGTGTTGAAACCGTAGGTATTGAGATAGTGGGGCATACGGCTCGAACAGCCGATACCCGAGATGACTACCGTTTCGTGGGTGGGCACACCTATTTGTGCCATGGCTTTTTGCAGGGCTGCACAGATGGCGTGGTCGCCGCAACCGGGGCAAAAACGAACGTATTGATCACTTTTGAATTGACTTGCTTCCATAATTTTTCCTTTTAGTCATTTAACCCCTTTACGTATTCCACAATGCGCTCCACAGCGAATGGCTGACCCATTATCTCGTTGTATTGCAACAAGTTAACGCCGCTAATCTTGGAGCGCAGATAGTTGGCAAACTGTCCGCTGTTGAGTTCGCAGACGACGATGCGCTTGTAGGCGCGGAGGACGTCGGCGGTGTTCTTGGGAAGCGGGTTGATATAGTTGAAGTGCGCCAATGCGCAGTTCAGTTCGTTGGCAGCCGCGTGGAGGTGTCCCTCTGTGGAGCCCCAGCCCACGAGGAGCGTGTCGCTCCGGGTGTTGCCCTGTACGCGGAGTTCGGGGATACGGTTAGCCACCTGGTCCACCTTTGCCTGACGCGCGCGAACCATGAGTTCGTGGTTCTCGGGGTTGGTGGAGATGCTGCCTTTCTGTGCGTCGCGCTCGAGACCGATATTGCGGTGCTCGTAGCCTTCCATGCCAGCATAAGCCCAGTAACGGATGTTGTTCTCGTCGCGCAGAGCGGGGTTGTACTTGCCCTTGAGTTCCTCGGGCACGCCTTGCGGGTGGATGGCGGGCAGTTCGCTGAGTTGCGGGATGCGCCAGAGCCCCGTACCGTTAGCCAGATAGGTGTCGGTCATGAGGATGACGGGGGTCATATTCTCCAAGGCGATTTTCGCAGCCATGTAGGCGTACTCGAAGCAGTTAGCCGACGTGGAAGCCGCCATAACCACTGCGGGGCACTCGCCGTTACGGCCGTAAACAGCCTGCATGAGGTCGGTCTGCTCGGTCTTGGTAGGCAGACCCGTGCTGGGACCACCGCGCTGTACGTCGATGACAACCAGCGGCAACTCTGCCATCACTGCCAAGCCGATAGCCTCGGATTTCAGGCTCAAGCCCGGTCCCGAAGTGCTGGTAGCCGCGAGGTCGCCGGCGAACGATGCGCCGATGGCGGTGCAGACACCTGCAATCTCGTCCTCGGCCTGCACTACCATCACGCCCATGTCCTTGCGGGCAGCCAACTCGTGCATGATGTCGGTGGCAGGGGTGATGGGATAGGAGCCCAGGAACAGACGCTTGCCGCACTTCTCGGCAGCCGCAATCAAGCCCCACGCGGTGGCTTTGTTGCCCGCGATGGAGGTGTATTTGCCATGAGGCAGGTCCTCTGCCTTCTCCACATTGACGGTTTGGATATTGAGTGCGAGGTTGTTGCCGTAGTTGAAACCGTCGGTCAGCACCTTCACGTTGGGCGCGATGAGTTGCGGTTTCTTCTTGAACTTGCCCTCGAGGAAGTGGATAGCCTTGTCAATAGGACGGTTGAAGAGCCAGCAAACGACACCCAGCGCGAACATATTGCGTGACTTGAGGATGGCTTTGTTGTCCAAGCCGGAGTCTTTGAGGCTCTCTTTGGTGAGCGAGGTCAATGCCACTGGAACGATTTGCACGCTCTCGGGAATGCCGAGTTCGGTGAAGGGGTTGTCGGTCTTGTACAGCGCCTTCTCGAGGTCTTTGTCGGTGAACGAGTCGGTGTCCACGATGACCACAGCGTTCTTCTTGTACATCGAACTGCTGTCTTCCCATTGTGCGCCCGGGTGATTGAACTTGGAGCCTAACGTGCAGACTTTCAACGCCGCAGCGTTCATAGCCACAATCACATCCGCCTTGTCGCCGGGGGTGTAAACGCCCGCACCCAGATTGACTTGGAAACCGCTCACGCCGCCCAGCGTGCCTTGCGGGGCGCGTATCTCAGCAGGAAAGTCCGGTAGGGTGCTAATCTCGTTGCCTAAAATGGCACTTAGTGAGGAGAACATGTTGCCGGTCAATTGCATACCGTCTCCGGAGTCGCCGCAAAAGCGTACCACTACATTTTGTTTTTGCATAATATCTGTTTATTTAAGGTGCGGCAATCGGCATGCGACCGCCGCTCAAAATCGGGTGCAAAGGTAATACTTATTTTCTATATCCACAAATCAAAGTTGCTTTTTGCCCGGTGCGCGCTGTCAAAACGCAAGTGCGGAAGGGAACCTCCCGCTACAATCCGCGCCTAACGGTGTCATTTTATCTCTATCCCGCCCGCGGAATACACCTTGTCCCCGTGTACGATGAACATTTGTCCGTTCTGGATGCGCTTCTGCGGAGTGCCATCTCCGTTCGAGGCAGACACCTCGTCCACAGCCGTTGAAATCTTTTCCTGGCGTACTAGCCACAACTGCATTTCGTCGTGCGAAATCATCACGATGGCATCCAGTGTGGTGGGCGTGTTGCGAACCATCTTCCCGCCGATATTTTCCGTCACCTTGGTGGGCGCTAACCCCGCCGCAGTAGCCATATCCTCGTTGTCAATCAGCACGTTATCAAACCGCACATAGTGGCACACCAGCGCGGAATCCACTTCGCCCGGCGTGGTCCCCTGCACAAATGGTTCCGGCAAGCACTCCACTTGTTTTGCCGACACACGCCATTTCGCGGACGGGAGCAACTCAGGCACGCCAAAGTAGTTCATGTACTTGCCCGTCACACCTATTAATATATGTCCGTTCTTCAAATCTTTGCCATAGCGTTTCCCGTCGGCATCGCCGTTGTCATAGATGAGCATCGACCCCGTTTCGTCGCGCACGAAGATGTAATGGTCATATTTTTTCGTAACCACCACGGTATCTAAATACAACGTTGCATTATCCTCTGCCCGCACAGCCTCCACAACCTTCATTGGACGTGTAACTCGCAGAATCACAGGCGCTTGAGCCGTTGTTTCTCCGCTTGTCATCACTATCGTGTCACGATATTCACCAACCTCTGCCACATCGTACGAAACGTTCACCTCGCCGCCGGTGCGCCCTATCTGTGTGGCAGACACGTCAAACGGCGCACCATGTTTCAACTGCACATGGATATCCTCCTCCAATCCGTTGGCATACACGGTGACAGTCTTGCTTCCTGTGGCATGCTCGCCCGTTTTGCACACCAAGCCGAAATTGGTCATTGGCACCTGCATCATGGTCGTGTCGCCCAATGGTGCCACATAGCGGTATATGCACACAGGCGTCTGACTACCAACCGTTTCGTAGCAGCCGAAGAGTGCGTAAGTAGCATTATATTGGATGTACTTTCCCTTGCTGTTCCCGCAATTTTGTATCGTGGCGGTACCGTCATATGCCACGTCGATGTCCCAATAGCCGAAATTTCCGTAGGTCCCGTTGTCGGTCAACTTGTTCCACGCTGTCAAGGCATTCTTCGTCTTGCCGCCGTTGGCTACGAGATACGCCTCCACGTAATGTGTCTCGTCTTGTATGTAGAACGCCGCTTTCCCGTTCAATTCCGTCTTGCGCAGGGTATAAACGGCATCCTTGTTCTCCACCACCCGCGTGCGGTTGTTGGTGTATTGCCCCGCCAAGGCGTGAATGTTGTTTTTCGACACGGTTTCATCAAAATACCCCATCACTTTGTTCACGCCCGTAGCGCTCACACCTATAATAATCCGGTCGGAGTCCGATAGTTGCTCCACGTCTGTCACCAACTGATACGAACCCGTTGTGAACGGATTATAGTCTTCAGCCCGCAACCCAACCGGATTGAGCAGCATAGTCGCCGCCATCAAAACGTATGTAACTTTTCTCATGTTCAGATTTTTTAATACAATTTTTCTCTCCCTCTCCCCACACACTTTCTGCTATTCCGACTGCAAAGTTAATACAAAATCGCCCGAAATCCAAATTTATTTTTCATTTCGCGCAATGTGACCGCACAAAGATTAGTATTTAAGCCAGGACGTGAACTACGGCATTATCTGACAGGGGTGGAGCAAACTGCTACTTGGTCTGATGAATATACACATAATGGGGTATGGACGGCCATCGATGGCACGGCATACTCTTTTCAACGGTGTAAGGTGGAAAAATTGGATGAGAGCAGATACAATCCGGAATGTGCCTGCTATCAGTGGGAGTATCATAGTGGTGAAAGTTGGTACACCATTTCAATATGTCTTCCTGAGAAAACGGCATACACACAGATATATTTTCATTCTATTCTTGATATTTTGTCCGAATGGAGTTCTAACGGCAATTAGCGGAGAATTATTTGTATAGTACCCCTGTCTCTATCAGCACCACCATAGCCATGCAACCTGCCACGCCTACTAACCACCACCAGTGTACGCGGTCGCCACGCATCATCAGCAGGGCGCAGACGATGGCTCCGTACAACAGGAATACTGACGGGGTGCTGATGGTAATCTGTGTGGTGGAGTAGGGGAGGCTTTCTATCCATTCTACATATCGTCTCAACAGCCATGCGCAGCCCTGTACGGCTGTGCCTATCCACGTTCCCACTACGCACCACGAGAGGGCTAACGCACTGAGGCATAGGGCAAACAGCACAAACGCCATAGGTATGACTGCGATGTTGGTGAGGGCGAAATAGTTGCTCGTTTGCCCAAAGTAATAGAGCGTCAAGGGGGCTGTGCCTATCTGCGCTGCAACCGAAGTCAGTAGCAGACCGCCTATATAAATAAGGAGTTCCCCTCGCAACATCACCCGTTGCTGCATGCGTCGGGCTACGAACAGCAGTCCTGCCATGGCTGCAAAACTGAGTTGGAAACTAACGCTCCATAACGATAACGGATTGACAAGCAGTATGATAACTGCCGCTGCGGACAGACAGTTGATACTCGACAGCGGGCGGCGCAACAGGTAACTGACTTCCAACAGCGTCACCATCAATGCACTACGCATTACCGACGGGCTCAAACCCGTGACGAAAGCATATACCCACAATGCCGCTATCCCCGCCAAGGCGATTGCCCAGCGTCTGCCGCGCTCGTCGTAGAGGGGCTTGGCGAGTCCGCCCAACGTCAGCAGCCACATAATCACGCCCCACATCACGCCTGTGTGCAGACCGCTGACCGCCAGGATATGCATGGCACCCGCGGCGGAAAAACTCTGCTGCACCTGTTTGTCCAACTCTTCGCGGTAGCCTAATGTGAGTGCGCTCACGATACCCAACTCCTGCCCGTGGATACCCAATACCCGATAGCGTTCATGCAGCGCATGTTGGCACCGCTCCGCTATGGCACGTGGTCCGCGCAACGGCTGATGACCAATCACTTGCCAGTTGCCCCGATGTGCCCAACCGCTACCTGCCAGCCCCTGCAGGCGCAGGTAACGACCATAATCGAAATCGCCTAACACGCCCCCGCGCCGCACGGTGGTTTGCACTAACAATACATCGCCCGAATGGGGGTAATCCAAACTGTCTTTCTTGAGGTAGAGCAGGAAACGGCTTCCGTCCTGTACCTGTGCGGTGTAGCGGATGGTCCTGGTGCGCTCCTGCCCCTCGCAGAGGAGGTGCACACACAGCACCGTATCGCGGTCGAGATATGGTACTTCGCTGTCAGACAACAGGTTAACGGGGAATGCCGTGTAGTAGCACAGCACCAATATAATCGTCAGCGGCACCAACGCAAGCAGCCACGTATGTGCCGCCAGCCATCTCATTCCTGCTTCAGTATGTCGATGGCAGCCAATGGGTTTTTGGCTTGGAAGACAGCACTGCCTGCCACCAATACATCGGCACCGGCACGCCACAATTCGGGTGCCCACTTGCGGTTGACGCCACCGTCCACTTCAATCAAGGTCGGCAGCCCGTGCGCATCTATCGCCTGACGCAGATAGCGCACTTTGTCCAATGCTTCGGGAATGAACGACTGCCCCCCGAAACCCGCATACACCGACATGATGAGCAGCATATCCACCTTGTCCAAATACGGGTCAAGGCGGTGCACATCGATATCGGGGTTGATGGTGAGGCACGTGCGCACCCCTTTGGCACGAATCAGGTCGAGAATGGCATCGGCTTGGTCGGTGGCTTCGAGGTGAAAGCCCACACTCCACGCCCCCGCGTCGCAGAAACGCTCCACGTACTTCTCGGGGTGCGTAATCATCAGGTGCACATCCAAGGGCTTGGTACAGTGCTGTTTGAGCGTTTTCATGACGGGGAAGCCGAATGAGATGTTCGGCACAAACACGCCGTCCATCACGTCCACGTGCAGGTACTCCGCATGGCTGCGGTTAATCATCTCGCACTCGCGTTGCAGGTTCCCGAAGTCCGCCGCCAACAGGCTCGGCGATATTTGATGGGGTCTGGTCATATATATCAAATTCTCTAAATCGCATACAAAGATAATACAAAATTGTCCGAAAACCAAATATATTTTCGTTTCTTATCGAATTTTGTTCATTTTGCATCTCTTGTGTGAGTGGAGCCGTATTTTGTAGGTGGTTGGTTATATGTTGGTTATATGTTGCGCACAAATAACTTCTTGTATTTCCCTGTGGTTTCCCTGACCTTGCCCTGAGGATACCTTTTGACCTCACTCCCCATTTTTGCAAAAGAGACCACCAAACATACGTTTGGCAGTCCCTTCTACTTTAAGAAAAACGAAATCTGTTACTACTGAACGATTATCGAGAAGGTATGAGTACTGCCATTATCTTCTTGAATAGTAAGCAGATACACGCCACCCCACAATGGAGCCGTAATGCCCCTACCTTGTACGATAGTCTGCTCGTTAATCACAACGCCGTAGATTGTCGTCCAATATGCCATGCCATTCATCGAATGGGCTTTCTGCCCGATAATTGGCATATGTTGCCCGTGTCCTACCAAAGTGGCTAAAATAGGCACATCTGGCACATCGGCAGGCGATATGAGTGTCGGCGTAATCTGGCACGTCATCAATTGGAGGCTATCCCCTCCGCGTGTAATCAGTGTCGAGTACTCTGCCGTCATATCCAATCCGTCCTGGGCATAGTAGTAAGACTGTGTCGCCCCCTCAATAGGCAACCCGTTTTTGTACCACTGATACCCTACGAATTCATATCCGCCGTTGTACTCCTCATTTCGCACTGCCAGCACATCATTCCAACGTTGAGTCAGCACTTCATTATTGTAGCGCAACTCCAGTACAAACGGTATCGTTACATCCCCTCCGATACTATCCACAAATGTCATTTGACCATGATACTTATCCGGTCGCAATGCTTGTGGCAACGGGATATCCAACTCAGTTTCGGAGTGCAGCGTATCATGATAAACGCGCTCCAATGCAGGCTCTTCGAACACTAACGAGTAGAGGTTGGTCCACCCCTGTGTAAACTGATAGTTATAAGTCACAAACGGGTCGCCATGACACGCATACAGCAGTGTGTCACCCTTTACTTTCAGATTGTTGTACACCCTCAACTTCAAAGTTACCACACTGTCACATCCTGATGCCGCGATGAGCGGGATTCTGTAAACTCCCGTCTCAGAGAATGTTTGGTCTCCGACTGTGTAAGTCTCACCACGCATAACCAGTGTGTCTATCAGAGTATATAGTGTATCTGTCATATCAAGATTGATGGTCACAATACTATCACACCCCGTATATGCCTTGAGTGTGTAGGTATACAATCCCGACTCGGTTAAAGTATCTATACGTGATTGGTGGAGAGAGTCTGTGTATGTGTACTTGTAGTCTGTGCCAAAGCACTGCTGCACAGGAATAGTATCATATTGTGTGCCAATGGCAGGCAAATAGTCATTGATTACAAATGTGTCCACACAAGTAGAGAGATGCGCAATCAGTTTGACATTTAGTTTCTGCCCCTCATTGGGGAATATATGTGTCGGATTTATATCGAAGGAAGTCGTTCCATCACCAAAATCCCACATTATCCAATCCATAGGCTTGTTGGTGTGGGTAATTTCGCCGGTTATTTGATTAGTCTCTATCACATGGCTGAGGTCTGTAAACTGCACTTCATTGATACAATCATGCGGGATACGCTTGTAAGCAGCAGTGGCTGCCGGTTGATAGGGCTGCGCCGAGGCTGTCAAGGAGAAGTAGCAGGTAGAGTCTTGGGCAAACATAAGGTCCACCTTGTAGTGGCACGTGTCTTGGGGAGTGACTTCGTAGGTCTGTCCGCGTCCGAGAATCTTGGTGGGCTCCGTCGCCTTGTACCAACGGTAGTTGAATCCGTCAGGAGCAGTAAACCTCAGGTTCTCTGTAGCACACGACATGCCAGACAACTGCCCATCCGAGCAACCCAATGTGAAGTATGCATAGCCATAGTGTCCTGTGCCACCACAATCATAAGTGGTCAACTGGATAGTCAGTGTCTCCCCATCGTAGTCTGCCAAATTTACACCCACCGTAGTCCAATCTTTCCAGCGGACTTCGCCTGAACTCATACACGCCTCCCATTCGGCATCTGCCGCTTTTTTGAAATCAAAATCAGCAGAAGCACACTTAGATACTAACTGCCCAGTCTTATCTAACACGCGCAATAGGAAACCAGGATTGGGGTCGCAGCCAGAGCCCGGTTTCTGAAGAACCACAGCATACTTAAGTAGTAATACGGGGTTTACACGTGCATTTACATGCAGTTTGTATTCTATTCGCTCTGCTTCAGCACCCACGTTCCAGTTTCCTAAACGTACGGATGCAACCTCTCCCTCCGGCACAGTTTTCAGTCCTCCACACGTACGCGGATCTGTTTCATCCTGGCGGTAGTGTACCGTATGGCGGCTCCCCCCAGAAGTGTATGTAAAATCGACTTTCTTATTTATCCACGTCAATGATGATACAGGAGTAGTACTTACAAGTTGCTCTGAGATATAACAGTTGCTGCTATCCAATGTTAGATAATCGATACAATGATTTTCAGGATAATACAAGAACTCGGAACAAGTGGCAATTGCACTACGCAAACTATCTTCGCACAAAGCATTGACGTAATAATCTGTGACTCCTTCGGGCAGTCCTGAGAATACCACCGTGGTATCCTGTACAACGATATTTCGCCACGTCTTATCAATGTACGAGTAGCACCTTACTTCGTATTGCTCTGCATCTCCAATCCACTGAAGACGTACCTGTTGGTTTCCCAATTTAGTGGTCGTAAGAGCCACTGGAGCAGGACATCTTCTGCTATCAATGATATTGATATTATCTATGCAACCGCCAGGGTTTATGACTTTGGAATTGGCACTGGTCAGCCATATAAACGCTAACCGGCGATGTTTGCCATCAGCCTTAATTTTTCCTCGGCAATTCTTCCATGCGGCTCCTCCATAGAGACGCTTGTTTCCGTTGCCCGAGAAATCAACAGCATACTGGTTCAGTATTGAAGTCAAAGTGTTGGATTTGTTATAATTAAGCATAATGGAATCCCCTCGCGGGTTAGTCTCCGGATTCACGCTTAATGGGTCTCTGTCGGGTACCCAACATACATAAAGACCATCCATGCCTCCATCTGTGTATCCCATGCCCTGCCAGTCAAAAGAAAGGTCATACGTGCCTGCATTCAGTGTAACATCCATATGGCATATTGCATAAGAGTTGTGCTGAGCGTAAGTGGCAGTCTTCCCTCCGTCTGCAGAAATATACAAACTCTGTTTGCCTCCATTATTAACAGCCTCTCCGATGACCCACTTGTTGGGTATCTCATCTGCCATATCACCAGAGACTAAGACCCACTGTTTGTTTTGCAAAGAGTCCTCGAAGTCACAGGTAAACATGGCCTGTGCATGTAACACTTGTACGCCCACTATAGCGCACATAAGGAATAAAACGTATCTTTTCATTGTTATGATATATTTCATTGTTCTCTAATAGACGATTAAATGCTGAGTAGCATAACTGCCGTCGCTCTTGATAAATTCGACTACATAATGTCCCACAAAGACAGGTGCAGTCACAGTCCCTTCTCCATCAGAGATAGGTGTAGAAGAGTAGCACTGTCCTAAAGATGTATAGATATTCACTCTTTCTACCATAGGTGCATCAGTATTGCCCCTGCGGACAGGCAGATGCTGAGACTTCTGCGCCAATGTGGGGAATGGTTGTGTATCGGTACGTGTGGATGGGTGAAAAGCACAACTGCGTACAGCAATGCCATCCGCACGGGTGAGTTCAACACTATACTCGGCTGTACTGTCCAACACCTGATATAAATAAGGTCCTGTCTCTCCAGCCAAGGGCATACCGTCTTTGTACCACTGATATGCCGTGAATGTATATCCACCATTGTACCTGCTATTGAGGACAGCCAGCACATCGTTCCACTTCTGCTCTACGATAGAAGCACGGTATCGCACATCAAAGTCAAAATCAAAGATTTGATTACCACAAGAATGGTGTTGATAGAACTCCAGTTGCACATGGTAATGGTTGGGCAAGATACTATCCGTGTAAGGATATACGACCTGCGTTTGGAGCGTGTCATAAATCATTTGGTCATAGAACACAGACTGCGGCATAGTGGTAGTGAAGCGTATAGCAAGACTATCATACCGACCTTGAAGAGTTGAATAATCTATGGTCAATTGTTTACCATCCGCACAGAGTGTAGGGACTGTATCCACCTCTACTATCAGCTTCTCTATTATCTGCAATGACAACTGAACCACACTATCACAATTCCACCGGTTGTACAATGTTTGCGAGTAAACACCCGAATTGACATAACTCAATCCATTCAGTACATACGGAAGGTCAGATGAGCAGACAGTATCGTTCATATATTGGGTATTGCTCTTGGGATGTACCCGTAAGTCCAATATCGTCAGGCTGTCACAACCTGCAAAGTTAAATTGCCTATCATAATACAGGCCAGTGGTGTCACATTGCTGCCCCGCAAAGATAACCGGTTCCCCCTCGCAGATGTCTTGCACAATAATACTATCTTGTGAAAAAACAGTGGGAATGAATAATGTATCAAACAATACACTATCACATTTACCCCCACCCAATACTGCTTTGAGGGATACGTATATGGTGTCACCCGCAGGGTCACACTCTATCAAAGGGTTGTCAGCGGGAGTCGTTTGGGTCCCCAAACGGTTTGTGAACTCCCATGTGATTTGGTCACAAGCCTCCTTGGTGTGCACCTCCTTGTCATCGTACTTGACAAGTACATGACTCTGACTATTAAATTGCACATAACTACGGCAATTCTTGGGAGCATGCTTCCATGAGAACTGCGGTGCAGGATAACGCGGTGCAAGGTCTGTAGAAAGTTCAAAACAACAATCCGCTGCTTCCGTCATACATACTTCGCAGGTATATACTTCGTACCCTGCGTCTGCTTTTAATGTACGGTCATGCCCCTTGACATTGCCTTTGGAGTCGGTCCATGTATAATTGAATCCTTCGGGTGCATTCACCTCTATCTCAGAATTGATACCACAATTGTCCGTTTCCAATGAGGCAGACACACAATCCAGCACAAAGTATGCGTAACTAAAGTGTCCACCACCACCGCAGTCTTTGGTAGAAACACGTACTTTGAGGTCCATACCATGGTATCGGCGTAAATCCAATCCCATAGTAGTCCAATCTTTCCAATATATTTGTGCACCTCTCTTAAGAGGGTTTGTATCATTCAGATTCCACTCTGCAGCATCCTTGAATAAGAAATTAGCCTTACCACAGAACTGGTCAATTTCTCTATCAATAGAATCCAACACCACTATCTTAAATTCATTAGGAGGGCACTGGTCTCCCGGTTGCTCAAAAACAATGGCGTATTTGAGTATCAATATAGCCTGTGAAAAGGAGTCCACAACGAAATTATATGTAATGGCTTCGCCTTCGCTACCATCATTCCAGTTGCCCAAGCGTACAGAGGCTTGATATCCGTCCGGTATTGTTTTTAGAGGTGCAACCATTTTACCGGTTGCATCTCTGCTGCCTGCGGTAATGGGGTCATACCTGTCTTCTATCCAATTTATGGTATGCCTACTTTCTTTTTCTTCTTCGCCCACATCCACGACTCCCGGTATCATATCCTTGTATGCATCATCACGACCTCCGGTACGGCACTCGGTATTCGGGCCGTAGAGGTCTATGTAGTTGATACAATGATTGTCAGGGCACCAATAAACTACGTTGTTGAGTGAGGTGTAGGCACTGGCTTCACCTGAACCGTTGTAGCCTCGGACGCGTATGTTGAAACTGCCTTCTTCATATCGCATGGGGATGGCATACGTTTGTACAGCATCATCTGTAGCGGGGATATTGCTGATGCGACGCCATTGCGCCGCATTGACGTTCTTGTACTCTATGTCAAACACAGACAACGTTGACTGCCATGATACCGTAATCGTAGAGTCCGCGCAATGCATCTCTGCTGTTAATTCCGCAGGTTTAGGCAATAAGGAGGACGCTATCTGTATGTTGTCTATGCAGGCTCCTAACCGGCAAGAGTCCTTATTTATGTTCGTATTGACCCAGATAAAGGCAAGTACATAGTTGCTCTTAGCGGTAGAGGGGCCAAGGCTAATGCTACATTCCGGATTATTAGGTCCTCCCAATATGGAATAGTTCCGCCATTTTTTACTGCCATAGAGATAATCGTATTTATTGGTTCCATCCGTAAGTTTCATAAACTTGGACAGAACTTTGGACGTCAACTCTCCGGAAGATTCATTGACCAAGTCCAACAATCCATGCGACACTCCCTTATCATCGGTATAGAGTCCCCGTGTCAGGTTACCCTCATTGAACAGCCCCACGTACAGTTTGGCACAAATGGTATCACCTATACTTTTCCAGTCAAACGAGATATTGTATTTCCCTGCCTTTTGCGGAAAACGTATTGTGCGATAGGCTATGACTACATTCGGAGAGGCACCATATTGTGCGGACGAACCATTGTTTGTGGAGATGTATAAGGATTGGTGCCCTTCTGAATATGTGGCGGTACCTATTCCCCATTGGTCATTTGCATTTTGTGTATTTTTATTGCAAACCCATTGGGCGTTCTCGGCAGCATCTTCAAATCCGCATTGCCACGGCACAGTGATAGCCTGTGCCATGGTCAATACGGGTAAACACAACATAAGAAACAATATGTTTGTCTTAGTTCTTGACATATACTATATGGTCAACAAAAAAATGAACTACTATTGAATAACTAATGAACTACTGATAACCAACCGATGACATACATAAACGTATCTATCGGATTTGCTGGATGTCTTCGCCGTTGGTGCCGGTGATTTCGAATTCGACACGGCGGTTCTGAGCACGCCCTTCCTCGGTATCGTTGGTTGCGATAGGTTCGGTCTTGCCCTTGCCGTCGTATTCGATACGGTCGGCATCAATACCACGGGAGATAAGGTCGGC
>CAKUUM010000039.1 GCA_934692905.1 uncultured Bacteroidales bacterium | reverse complement strand
GAGTGTCGGAACACTTCCGACGAGGCGGTAAACCACTTTTTTACTCATAAAAAGCATTTTTTTGACATAGTTCGTTAGTCGTCCGTAGTTGTGTATATCCTTCAAATTTTGCAATTGATACATTCCTATACAACTTTCAGCGCGGCAAACATGAGCGTCATCGGCGTTGTGTATATCCTTCAAATTTTGCAATTGATACATTCCTATACAACTTAGTATCAGGAAGTTGATGAGTATCAATAATTTATACACAAGTATAGGAAAGAAAAAAGTAGGTCGGAAGACCTACTTTTTTCTGTATCAGTACCCAGTTTTTGTGATGTGGATTCAGTATTTATATCTATTTAATTCAGTATTCTCTTTTTATTAGTCTTGTGGTTACATACTCGCGGACGAGGAGAGCACCCCGTTTCGTCCACGGGCTTACGGGGACCCCGCGAGGGCGTCCGCGTTCCCGGCGACGTACTTACATTACGACGCGAAACGCGTCGTCCCCACACATATTAACATTCGCATCTCCATTAACATTGTAGTCGTAGCCATTAGTCTTGTAGGTGCAAAGTGCAAGTGACGGGGGCGTCAAAATAGTTCCAGTTGCTGGACGGGTTGGCTCAAGGGGGCGGTGTGCCGGCAGTCGAACAAGAGCATATCCGCGAACTGCTTGTCCGTAATGCGCATGATGCCTACTTTACCGAACTCGGGCAAGGCGCTTTTTACACGCCGTATGTGCACGTCGGCATTCTCCGCGCTCGGGCAATGGCGCAAGTAAATGGAGAACTGAAACATCGTGAAACCATCCTCCAACAACTGCTTGCGGAACTTGGCTGCCGCCTTGCGCTCCTTCTTCGTGTCCGTCGGCAAATCAAAAAATACCAATACCCACATAATTCGATATTCGCTAAACCGGTTCATCAAATATGTACGATTTGCAAATTTACGATGTACGATTTATTTGGATATTTATTTTCATTTTTTGGTGAGTTGGGCAATGACAAAGTTGCGGAGGACTTTGTATTTGGGCGGGGCGGGCTGTTGGTCGAAAAGCGTCTGCCAATGGGTACGGCGGACAGGGTCGGAGAGTTCGGCACCGGCACGCTGTACTGCCGCTTGGAAATTGGCGTTTAGCGCCTTCTGGTGGTCGGAAATGGTCTTCGGGTTGCGGTGTTTTGGGTAGTTGGAAACGACAGTTCTGCCGTATCGTTGCGTGTAGTAGATTTCACTATCGTGCCCGATTCTGCCGTGAATGCCCGCAAAGGGGACTTCCAAATCTGCTTTTGCCATAGAATTGTTGATTTAAGATGTTGAAAAATATATCGTTGGGGCGTTTTATAAAACGGACGGCTACGCCGTATTGCCACACATTATTCATAAAATTCATTCGATATAGTCGCACCAAGCACTCGTAAGGCTCGGTTGTCGTTGCCGTCTCGTTGCCGTGTCGTTGCCGTAATTAATACGAGAAATACACGAGGTTATATGCTACAAACTGCGACATGGTCGGCGGTGTATCATGGTTGTTACAACGACCAATCCGGGTAAATGATTTTGCGAGATTCGCCCGAAAAACAACGTTGGACGCTGTTTGCTGTGGTCTGAACGGCAATCATCATCGGGCTGCGCTTGCCCTCAATAAGGACGTCCATGGTGCTGATACTCAGGAGGTCACGCTTGATGTCGGTGGTGAGTTGGGAGATGTCAGGGTAGCGTTGGCGGATATCAAGCACGGTCAAGTCCACGTAGGGGCGGTAGGACTCCATGATGTCGTCGGCAAGGCAGTAGGCGTTGTAGCGGTTGTGGTGGTGAATGCCGAGCGTGGGGAGCAAGCCGGCGGCGACTAATGCGCGTGCCACCATGGCGCGGACAATGGCGTAGCCGTAGTTGAGGAGGTTGTTGGGCGGGTCGCCCTCCTGCCCACGGACGAAGTCGGGGTCGCCAAAGATGTTGCGCCAATAGTAAGCAGCCGCACGCCCCTCGAGGTTGTCTGTGTCACCTGAACGGACGGACTTTGACCATGCGAGGAGGTTCTGATTCTCAATGTGTTGCGTACGGAGGACGAAGGCTTGTCCGAGGATTTTGGCGGTGACGGTCTGTTGCCACATCTGCTTGCGGAGGGGTTCGGAGGCGTTGAGTTGCTCGCGGAAACGCTCGTTTTGGAGGGTGTGCCCGTCCAAGGGGAGGAAGAGCCCGACGGGGTGATGGCAGTCGTCGCAGGTGACGATGGCGACATTGTTGTCAAGTAGCGTTGCCATAAGTGCCTGTGTGATAATAATTTGCTTGTTATCAAGCACCACAACGCCGATGTCCTCGATGGGGACGGTGCGCACACCCTGTTGGCGGAGCGAGTCGAGCAGCCCCTTGCCATAGACGACCTCGGGGATTTCGACGACCATCTGTTTGAGGCGCAGGCTCAAATAGGCGGGGTTGGTGAAACAAAGGACGCGCTTAATCATAATGCAGAGATTTCGCCTAAGAGGTTAATACGGACTTTGTGAGGGTGCTGGGAGAAAAATGCTCCAAAACTTTTAAGTCTCTTTAATTTTTGTAGTTCTATGCTGATATTCGGGTTTGTTATACCATCGTATTTGTCATCCACGCTTGTTTCTGTGTGATAACGGAAACAATACTCTTTGGAGGATATTTTCTGCACTCTATACAAGTACTTGTTGAGTGTACAATAGTCTTTCTGCTCCATAGCCGCCTCAAAATCAGCGTCATCCATGCCGAGGATGAACATCTCGTTTTGCTGCAACGACACGACAAACTCCCAATCATCATGCGGAAGCGTTTCCAAGAAGTCCTGCGGAATGCCCTCTGAATTTATCAGTTTATCCCATACTTCATGTGGGTGCTCTATCACCACGGGTATGCCGTAACGTTTGCGCTCCACCGCCTGCCAAAACGAGACTACCGACTCCTGATATTGCCCCTTGGCATCGCGGTAGATGGCAATATGGTGGTTGTTTCCCATCTTGACAAAGGCGATGGGCTCACCTTGTTCGTTGAAACGTACCGGCGAGACCGCCTTATCCTGCAATCCTGTGTAGCAGCGAACCGTTCGGATTTGCATTTGGTGTGCGGCATCCGAATAGATGTGTTCTGCAAAAGCGTCTTTTGCCTTGCCGCCAAAGGCGTTGAGACGTGTGCGGACAATCTCGCGGATGGTGGGGTCCACGATGTCCTCCACTTTCATACTCGGGTGATCAAGCGGGTATTTCACCACATACTTGTTGCCCAATTTGCCATATACGGTTTCTTCGGAGAGCGCGCCACGCGGCACTTGCAGCCCCGTTTGCACAATATGCCGCTTGCCATTCTGATAGACAGCACGTTTAGCAGGCGTAGTCGCACGCTTGCCCGCACGGAAGGATATCAAGATGCCGTCCACTTTATTCGTCACATCCTGTACAGAGAAGTGCGGCTGAGCATCAACCCATCTCTCCAACAAAGAACGCTTTTCCGTGTATTCGGGAGTATCAATGCGTTTGCCTAAATCATCAAACATTTGTTCGCGGGAGGTGTTGAGCATATTCAGTCGCTGAATGACACTTTGTTGCGTGAGCGCGATAGTCAGAGCATCAATGGCGTGATGGCGATGGTCGAGGCGTTTCGTCCAACCTTTAATGCGTTCTTGTTGGTGCTCTTGCCCGCAATGGTCGTAGGTAACCACTTCCGTAAGCCCCTCAACCTGCCGGTAACGTGGCAAATTGAGGTGATGCAGGATTTCATCGTATCCCCATTGGTGACGCAAAAAGTCGGTTACACTGCCGCTGGTGGCATATACATTGCGGTAGCCTTGACGCAAAATTTCCGCCGCTTTCTTTGCAATATATTGGCTTTGACGGAGTTGGCGGTCGATGAAATCTTGCGGAATGTCCTCCTTGCGCCACAAAAGATGGTCGCGCTTGGTTTTGCTGATGCGACGCGCTTTATTGTCTGTAGTAAAAGCATCGTCCACGCGCTGGAGATAGGATTCATATTCTGCTTGGGAGTGCGCCTCCATAAACTCGCGCGCCGTTCTATTTCCTTTGGTTTGATTGCAAGCACGGCAGGCGCATACTTTGTTGCTGTAACTGTCATCGAAAAGCACACTTTGCGGGATGATGTGCTCTATTTCCACCTCAGCACCTGCGAGGAAGTCCGTGACATTCACAGGTTTACCACAATAAAAACACAAGTGATTGCTTTCCTCCCACAGTTTGTATTTCTGAATGCGCGAGCGGGACGGCCGTATGCCATATTCGCGTATTCTGTCCTCGTAAGCCTTGTTTTGCCGTTCATTCTCGCTATTGCGCTTGAATGCCGCCTCACGCTCGTCTTTGGAAGATTTCAGTTCGCGAGCCAACTCGATACGCACATCGTCAATGTCGCCATATTCCGCTTTGAGGGCATTGACCACGTTAATCATCTGATTGAGAATCTTTTCGATGACGGGTTGGCGCAATTCGTTCTTCTCCAAGAGAGGTATCTTGTCTAATAGCGGGCGCGCTGTGTTTTGCTCTGAAGTAAGGCTATTCGAGTGATTGACACCGATATGCGCGCAAGCCTCATGGTATTGGTAACCTTCCATCAGGTAAGGCAATAGTTTGCGTATGAACTTGTGGGACTTGTTCGCATAACCGGGTTTCACAAAGTCTATTTTGCTCAATCGGGCAATGATTTCTTCATCATCAATACCAAACTGCTTGTGCAGAGCCTTGCGCAGTTCTTCCTCATTCTGTACAGAATAAACCACATGCCACAAGCGGAACAAAGGCTCTTCCTCCACTTGGGGTGAGATCTGTCGGATGAGTTCCCCCGTAGTGGTATCTACTGCGGCGTCCACCAAAGGCAACTTCATCTCCAACAGGTGTTCGGCATTAGGCAGATTGCCCAGTGCATCACGCAGTTGTGTGAACGTGGTGTTGCCTTTCAGCCCCTTGCCAATGGCTTTGCCAGCCCACCAGCCATCCTTTGGGGAGATACCGAGTATCTTCTGCAAATCCTTCACGCCCATTTTGTCGTGCGTGCTGAGAAAATCTGCCATGGCATTGCGTTGGGCTTGCGTGATTTCGAAGGTTTCGTTTTGCCGATTGGTGAGGGTGATATTATTGACCATCTCCCACACGGTACAGAGTTGCGCCAATGGTGAGGTGCGCGGTGCACATTTGGGACCACTATAGATAATTTGCCCATCCTCCCGCTTGTAAGGACGTTTCTCAAATTCGCACAGACCTACCAAATGCTTGCAAGACTTTAGCGGACGCTGGTAGAAGATAATGCGATTGCGTAGCGTGTCAATCAACTCATCTGTAAGCACATCAGGGTAGAACACCCGCTGCGTCTTCATAATCTGGTCAAACTCAGCAATGTATGCCTCGCGTGGCAATACTTTGTCCTTGATGCGATATGTATAATATGGTCCAGAAGGTGCTTGGACAGCACTTGACAACAATCGTTCGTAGAAGTATTGTCCAATAGTCCGGTGGAGGGCTTGTATATCGCGATAGCGCTGATTGACAGCCTCTACATATTTGGTTTGCTTGGTGTCAGCAGAAACATCAGCCTTTGAATGTTTGTAGCCACGTTTTTGGTTGATATGGTACAAGACGCGACCTATCTGCGGCAAAGAAAGTTGTTTGCCTTCCGTGGCAGCGTCACTACGCAAACGCCAAAGGTCGATGATATTCTCGTCTGTCCTGTCGGGCAACATGCCATGGCATCTCAATTCTTCGGTTAGTAGTGCACGGCGCATCTGGTAGCGATTGAGCCCTTTGCGAGCGGTACGCTTTTGAGTGCGGTCAGCATTCTTGGTAATTGCCTGCCCCTTTTGGAATTGTGTGCTATCATCTGTACTTAATGGCACAATGCGACTGCCCAATGCCAGAAGTGACTTTGGTTTATTATTTTCCGTTTCAATGAGTGCCCAACCGATGCTGTTGGTGCCTAAGTCTAATCCGAGAATTTTTTTTGTTGCCATAGTGTATGATGTTGTCGTTGTTTATGTCGCGTTTTTATTTCGTGTTGCAAAGATATACAAAAGATTTGATATTGGCAAGTCTTCTAAGGATAATGTTAACTTTTGTGCATATAAACATGCTATTCGATACGTTTGTAAATCCTGTGTGTTCGCTTCTAACAGAAAGTTAGTATATGCAGACAAACAAAAGAGGACTAGTTTTCAACCAATCCTCTCTTTTGTGGGCGTTTACGGATTCGAACCGCAGACCCTCTGCTTGTAAGGCAGATGCTCTAAACCAGCTGAGCTAAACGCCCTTTTCGTAGTCGGAATTTCTTTTAGTAGTCGTTCCTTCTCGAAAGCGGGTGCAAAGGTACTGCTTTTTCTTGATACCACCAAATCTTTGGGCAAAAAAAAGTGCATTTTTTCGTTATTTTTTCAGTTTGCGGAGATTCCATGTCCAAAAACGGCTGTTTATCGTCTTGGGAACATACACAAAATACATCAGCAAGGTGCACAGAATCGCCACCGTCATGCCCGCGAAGACATCCAACGCAAAGTGCTGACTGAGATAAATCCGCGAGTACGCCCCCACCGCAGCGAGCAGGAAAAAGAGCAGCGACCACAGATATTTGCCACGCCAACGGTCGGTCATGGCAATGAGACTGAGCGTGAAAAACAGCACAAAGAACGTGGTGGTGTGCCCCGAAGGGAACGACAACCAATAGTTCATGCGTACGCCGTCGGTCAGCGGCAGCACGACATCGGGCATGTTCTCGGCGAACCACGTCAGGGGGCGGGGTGCGCAGACGAGGTGCTTGATGGGTTGCACCACCGCGGTCGTCAGCAGCATATCGCCCGCCAGAAACACCGACCAGCCCGCACGATACAGCAACAGCAATGCTATCACCGTGTATGGCAGCCAGTTAACGAGGTTGGAATAGCAGGGCAACACCGCGTCTAGAAACGGGGTGTGGTGGTCGCAGAGGCAGAGGTGTAGTGCGCCTTTCGGGACGCAAAGCAGGGCTACTCCCAACGCAGTCAGGAGCAGCAATGTAGGCATAAGGAACGGACTAACGTTGGCGACCCATGAGGTCGTAGGTCTTGCCTTGTCGGATGATGTAGAGTTCGCCATGGATAATCACTTTTTGGGGTGCATCGCTCTGTCGCAGGGCATCGGAAGCGTCCGCGCGCGTCTCGACAGGCACCACGGTAGCGATGGTGTTGGAGGTGCGCAGCCCCGCAGGCAGACCGTGCGTCACGTGGTGCGAAGTGCCGTCCACGGACAGCGGATAGCCCTCCAATAGATTCTCTATAACCTCGTAATTGCCTGAGTATAAGAACGCTTGCTGGAAAGATATGCGGTGGTAGTTCTTTGCTTTGCCAATCTCTTTTTGGATAAGGGAAACCCGTTGGGTACCCGCAGGGATGTCGAAAGTATAGTAGGCGTCGTCCAGCACAAGCGGCTGGGTATAGAGTAGCGAGTCGTTGTCGCCGCGCACCAGCAAATCCGCTGTTTGGTCGCTCTTATAGACCGCGCACTTCACCGTCAGGCGCGTGTTAGCAGGGGCTTTACCGAAGTTCGCAAAGCGTATCTGCCGTTTGGCGGAAGTGGTGGAAGAACACGTCGCATGGGTACCATCCATATTACGATAGTTTGCATCAGAAGTTCCGTCTTCCGATAGCCATTGTATCTGCCCGCCGCTGTTGCGGACGATGGCAGAGTTGAACCCGGGCATGCTGACCAATGTGTCGTTCTTGCCCGACTCCGCACGGGTGAACACCTCCAACATATACGACTCGCGCCCTTGGTCCTTCCAATGCGCGGTAAAGCCTTTGGCGGAGATACCAGTGGCGGTATATGCCAACGGATTGACGGTGTCGTAAGGTACGGCGTACCTATCGGACGTAGTGCGCACAAGCGTCTGCAAATCAACGGCTTCGCCCTGTTTGTCGCCCCAGATGTATTCCACTAATTCAGGGTATTCAATATACGGATTACGGTTGTGTTGGATAGACGAGATAGCGTCCAGACGGTCAATCTCCTTCTCACTCACGGGGTCGGCACGGTGCCAGTCCAGCAGAATCTGCGTGAGGTAAGGCGTAAGGGTCAGGTAAGAGGTGTTGTTGACATACTTGCTGTAGTCCGACACCCACGCGAAATCCTGGTAAGCGGTCACTATATAGAAGTACGCGCGCGCGAAATCGCCTTTGTACTCGTCCGCCACGGTAAACGCCAGCCCGCCCCATGTCTTATCGCGTCCCATAAAGAAGCAGCTGTTATTCACCTTTGTGGAATCAGCAAGAATCCCGGGAGGGTAGTTGGACTTGTTGTTGTTCGCCGCCCTGTCCGCGGGGTTCAGATGATAGAGGTCTTTGTAGGCATCGTTGTCCGCACCGCCCCACCATGACTTGGGGAAGCAATGCTCTATGTCCAACCCTGCCGCACTGCCGCCCGCGACAGGGAAATAGCGTTTGGTAGCGGAGTACATATCCCATATACTGCCGTCTGACTGCCTGTCGCAGGTCAGGAAACCCGACCACGTACCATGCGCCTTGAAGTCACCTGCCCGCCACAAGGTGTCGCCCTTGTGATACACAATCTCGCCCGAAGGCAACACGGAGTCCGCCTTGGCAATAGCGGTAGTGCTGTGGTAGGCGGCAGGTCCGTAGGCATAACGCTCGCCGCCGCGAATGAGCAGGTGGAGCGTGGTCTTGAGCACCGAATCGCGTTGCCCCTGAATGGCATCGTAGTACCCGTCGGGCATCTCTTCCGCCCACACGGACAGTGTTGCCGCACAGCACAGGGCTACGCCGAGCAGTCGTCCGAGACCTTTCATTTGCGCGACGGTAGGGTAATGAGGTTGTACAGCACGTACCACAGGATACATGCACAGCCGGCAAACGTAGCCAGTTCGGGATGCCCGTACTGGCAAGCACGTACCACGCAGAATGTGATAATCACCACACAACCAATCAAAAACAGATAGGCGCGCCAATTGTCACGCCACGTCAGGTTGTGGAACTTCAACCCGAAGAACGGTATCTCGCTAATCAGCAGGTAGCAACTCACGAGGCTCATGCCAATCATCACCCACGGCATCCAATTGGTATCCACAATGGCATAAGGCATACAGGTGAGCGATGCCCAGAAGATGGCGTTGGGAGGCGTTGCCAATCCAATGAAGGATGAGGTCTGACGCTTATCCAGATTGAACTTCGCCAGCCGCAGAGCCGAAAAGGCTGCCATAACCAGTGCCAACAGACACCACCAGCCTATCACGGGACGCAGATAGCAACACAGCATCATTGACGGTGCCAGCCCGAAAGTGATGTCATCTGCCAACGAATCCAACTCCACACCGATAGGCGAAGGCACCCGTAGCAATCGGGCGGAAGCACCGTCGAAAAAGTCAAACACTGCGCCGCACAATATCAGCACAAAGGCAATCAAAAAGGCATTCTGCGTAGCCATAAACACTGCCACTGCGCCGCACAGCAGGTTGCAGCACGTCAGTGTATCGGGAATGATTCGTTTGATATTCATAGTCTTACGTGATTGGATAGTCGTTGATGGAGCCTACTTCTTGCCGTACTCGGCGTCCACTTTGTTGTGGGCGAAGAACGTGACAGCCACGGTGGCAAGACAGCAGCCGATAACCATCCAGAAGAAGTTCTGATAGCCGATAGCCTCCTGTATATACCCCGCGAACATCCCCGGTATCATCATACTACCTGCCATGAAAGCGGTACAGATAGCGTAGTGCGCGGTCTTGAATTCGCCTTCCGAGAAGTACATCATATACAGCATATAGGCGGTGAAACCGAAGCCGTAACCGAACTGCTCAATCGCGATAGCAATGGAGATGAGCACGATACTCTCCGGCTGACACATACTCAGATACACGAAACTGAAACAGGGAAGGGTCATGCAGGCTGCCATCCACCACATGGCTTTCTTCAGCCCCACACGCGATGCGAATATGCCGCCCAAGATACCGCCGATGGTCAGGAACAGGATACCAATAGTACCGTAAGCGATACCCACTGTCTCTGTGTTCAGCCCCAGTCCGCCTTGCTCTACGGAGGCTACGAGGAACGGGTTAATCATCTTTATCAGGAATGCCTCGGGCAGACGGTAAACCAGCATGAATATCATCGCCAGCCATATCCCGGGCTTCTTGAAATAGGTGGCAAACGTACGCCCGAACTCACGCAGTATCTCAAGGCTGCGGTTGGCAGCATTCGTGTCTATGTGCGACTGGTCTGCCGCTGGTTTCGGGATAAAGAATACGTGCCATAGGGTGATGATGCCGAACAGCACCGCCGTAATCAGCAGCGTCATCTGCCATGCAAAGGGGATATTGCCCGTATGGGTCTCTAATAGACCGGCAATAGTCAGCAATACGCCTTGCCCGAATAGTGAAGAGATTCGGTAGAACGTGGAACGGATACCCACAAACAATGACTGGTCCCCTTGCGAGAGTGCCAGCATATAGAAGCCGTCCGCCGCCACGTCATGCGTAGCCGATGCAAAGGCGGTAATCCAGAAGATAACAAGCATCACCGCAAACAAGGATATAGGTGTCTGTTGGGAGGCTATCATATCGGCTTCGGGATAGGGAATACTCAGCGTAAGCCCCACGAAAGCGGCAGTCATGAGTATCTGCATGGCGAGTATCCACCAGCGTTTGGTCTTGATAATGTCCACAAACGGACTCCAGAACGGTTTAATCAGCCACGGCAGGTACAGCAGCGAGGTGTACAATGCCATCTGCCCGTTAGGTACACCCATTCGGGTGAACATCATCACGGATACGTTATTGACTATAAAATACGGTACGCCCTCTGCGAAATACAGTGTCGGTACCCAAAACCAGGGATTGATATTAGTACGTGATTTCATGTCCTAACAGGTTATAAATATGTCCGTTGTTTATGATTACTAATTGCCCGTCAATCAACATCTTGCGTGTTGCACCTGCACTCTGCGCAGGCGTGTGGTCAATGGCGGTATCCTCACCGCCGTAGATGAGATATATGCCGTCAAAAGGAATATGATACTCCTTCTTTTCTGCCTTTGTATTTATCGCAAACGTGATGAATTCCAGTGTGACAGGATAGATGGCGATATCGTCGTTTTGCCCCTCGAAAGTCTCATTGAAATCCACACGCAGTGTATTCGGTTCATCGGGCGTTATTTGTGTGAATCCCACCAAGCGGGTCTTCGTCTCATTATTTGCGCGCACACCTATCGTAACTTTCTCAATCAGGCTGCCTTGCGGCGCAAATCGCAGTTCGAGTGCTTTCGGAGTTGCATATAATAAGGTGTCGGCGGTCAGTTTAATGCTCGGTTGGCGACCACCCGATGTGTAGTTGATGTACATCACTGCCTTCCCCTCTGTATTGGTCTGAAAATCAGTCTTCCATGAAGATGAAGTAGCCTTCACTTCCCAACGCTCGTCAATATCTATCATATTCTCCCATGCCAATGGGTTTGTGGTTGGCACCTCTACGCGCACCACCATTTTCAGAACAGTCTCCCCCAATGTACCCGTGATAGTCGTTCTGCCGTTGCTCAATCCCGTCAGTACGCCATCCTCCGACACGCTGCAAACGGCTTTGTCTGCCACTTCCCACTCAAAGGCACTCGGCAGCACGTGAAACTCCTTTTCGTCCACAGTGCCGTTAATCTCAATGGAATACGCATCCTTGTCGGACACTAATACGCTGTCCAACCTGAGCGATACCTCTGCGTCATCTGCCAGCACCACTTGTATTGGCAACTCAGCCTGTCCGTATTTGGCGACCAGCACACCGCTGCCAAGGCATACAAACTGTCCGTCATCGATGATGTAACCGGTCTCTTTGTCGCAACTCAGCACCACATCCTGCAAATCCTTGTCCACCAACATCCCGTATTGATTGTAGCCTAAAAATGTCGGACGCAACATCGCATACTTGGGCAAGCGGAGGAATGTGGCAGGGCTGCGCATCTCGGTCACTACCGCATCGTCGGGGGCAGTCGAGAACAACATGATGCAATTGCTTACCGCACGCGGCGTACCCTCTGTGGTGGGGTTCAGTATCTTCCCGCCCAAGTTGAACTGGGCGCTTCCGCCACCGTCGGCACCACCTGCCTCTGTGGCTCCGAAATGCCTGAATATGGAGCACATCTCGTATGTGAACATACCGGGCTTTTCCATCACAAGGAGCCATACTTTGTCGTGCGTGGCATTGGTAGCAAAGCCCGTACGCGGGTAGTTCTGATTGTTATACACTTCGTTCCAGTTGCGCGGAGTCAGCCTTCCCCCTTTCATTACCAGGCAGTTACCTGCCGTAAGTTGCATGATATTCGGCGTCTCGCCCGTCAAAGAGTTGTATATACCTATATTTATATGTACAGAGTCTCCTTCCTTCAGCCCCTGCAAGAATTCCAGTCCTGTGCCGATACCGCGCAGCACGGCATATCCGTCCTCTATCTTGGTGCCGCCCGTGTTGTTCGTACTCACTACCTCAGCCGTGAGTTCCCGATTGACAGCCCATTCGTCCTGCATCTTCACCACTACCTCCAGAAACTCCAGCGTCTTGCCCAACCGTGTCTCAATAGCCGACTTGGTCAGCGTGGTCTTTGTGCCGAGGTCTGAGTTAAACAACGCCAACTCATTGTCACTCGGGTTGTTGCGGTTGCGGTTGGTCTCGCTGATGGGGTAGGTATTCTCCCCGATACGCGCCGAAGCGTTCCACGAATACTGGTCAACGAAAGCACGTTTCCGGTCGTCCACCATCAGATATCCCACCGACTGGCGTACATCGTTATACGCTACGTTCCAGCCCGTGATGCTTGCCCCTATCTTGCCGTTGCGCACTTGTCCCGTAGCCCCTACGCCGAGCAGGTTGTTCTTTCCGCCTTCGTCTGTCGAACCCACAAACCAGAAGTTGCAGTTCACCGAGCCAATCGACCTGTGCCCTGCCGAATCCAACCTCGCATGGGTGGCGGTCATCAGTTCTGTGTTGCCCATAGTGGTGCTGTGGCACTCCTCTATGGCGTTGTACGGGTTCTTGAAGTCCACCTCATAGATATAGCAATGGCGCGTCTTGCTTGCGCCGGTGATATTGAAACGGGTATAGATAATCCCCGGTCCCACCTGGTAACTCTCCAGCGTGTCAATGGCATACTGCTCAATCGCCGTACTGTCCATATCGGTCTGGATGTCAATCACTCCGTGTTGAGCAAAGGCAGAAACACTCAACCATAATACACAAAAAAGGCAAAACTTTTTCATACCATTACATTTAGTCCACAAAGGTACGCATTTTCTCTCAATTATGCAAATTTGCGGGCATTTTCTTCATGTGTCTGCATTTGCCGTAATGGGTCGTGACGGGTGAATATATATAACAAAAACTGCCCACGATTGTTTCGTGAGCAGGACTGTGTAGCGGGGCCCGGGATTGAACCGGGGACCTCATGATTATGAATCATGCGCTCTAACCAGCTGAGCTACCCCGCCATTTCTGTCGAAATCGGCTGCAAAGGTACTACAAAAAAATGACATGACCAAAAGTTCCCGCACTTTTCCACTTTTTTTATGCCATATCCGGCTCTTTTTTATTACGCATTGTGAATGGCACATGGTATTTGTCGGGCTAATAGTATGTGATTAGTATGCGATTAGTATGTGGTTAGTATGTGATTAGTATGTGATTCAACCGACCTTGACATGACTTTGCCGAAATGGGCGCTTTTTGTGCGGATATATGCGCAATTTCATCGTGGGCGCTTGCAGGTGTGGCGGAAATGCATTACTTTTGCATAAAAATAGCGGTACTTGTTACGAATATATCATGAACCTGTTGCGAATATATTATGAATACAATCCATTTCTGGCTGAAGAACAGCCGTGACATATCCCTGCCGCAGTCGTCGTTGCCGTGTCTCACGGCGATAGTGCTGTGTATCGGGCAGGAGGGCTTTGTGTGGTGGTTGGCGTTGCCCGTACTGCTGGGCGTGTGTGCGGCGCACCTCGGTATGAACCTCGCAGACGACTACTTCGATTACCGCCACGACTCCCGACTGCGCTCGGACATCAGCAGTAAGAGTATTCGCGCGCGTATGGAAAAGTGCAGTTACATTCAGAGCGGGGCAACCACCGTGCACGCCTTGGGTTGGGCAGTGGTGTGCTTTCTCGCCTTTGCCGCATTGATGGGGCTGACGGCTTTCCTCACGCAGGGTCTGCTGCACGGTTGGCAAGCCGTGTCCGGCATCGTGCTGTATGCTGTGCTGGGACTGCTGGTGGGTATCAACTACTCGGGCAAGCCCCTCGAATTGGGCTTCCATGGGTTGGGCGAACTGGTCATCGGCTTGATGTTCGGTCCTATCAACATGCTCGGTGTGCAAGCCGCCATGACGGGACAACTCTTCTCGTGGCAAATGCTGTGTATGGGCATCGGTGTGGGGTGCTTGGTTATCAATATAGTATATGTACACTCGGTGATGGAGGTGAGTGCCGATGCCGAATTGGGTAAGATGACTTTCGCCCGCTTGCTACGCAAGCCCGCATTGATGATAGCCTTCGTGGCGGTATTCGCGCTGATGCCGTTTGTGATGCTGGGTGTCGGGATAGCGTTGGGCTGGTGGAGCCCGTGGTATCTGCTGACGCTGCTCACCCTGCCGATGTCGGTATACCTCATCTACTCCACGCATCACTTTGTCTATGGGCTGCCCTGCGCCGACAGTCCCCGTTGGTGGATGGGTCCGATGGGCAAGTGGGACGACTACGTTAAGGCAGGAATTGACTGGTTTTTGATACGCTGGCTGCTTGCCCGCAATATCTGTACGCTGTTCTGTCTGATACTGATGATTGTGCATTTAGTTGCCTGATTCCTTAATATACTTTGCAGTAAATTACCCTTTGGAGAGGTCATCCGATATGCTCGGGTGACCTCTTTCTGAATACTACGCAATTTCACAATGGGGGTGTCATAGCGATGTTGTATTGTGAAAGCAGTGTGAAATTGTAATATGTTGATAACAAACATATTGTAAAATGTGTGTAGTAGCATTTGATGAAGAAGATATGAGAAAAATATGCTGTAGAACATATACGCGAAATTTGTAGGTACGCGTGTGGTGTCGTAATTTTGCAGCGTTTTCAACACAAACCCACGGTATGGTAACGCAAAACATACGGACGAACATGGTACAGACAAAAACAAACATGGTACAAATGAAGCGATATTTACTGGTATTAACAAGCCTGTTGGTGCTGCTGTGCGGCACGGCTGCGGCTCAGTCCACCGTTAAGGGTGTGGTAATGGCTGAGGGAGAGCCTGACCCCGTAATAGGTGCCAATGTGGTACTGAAGGGTACGACCAACGGAACGATTACCGATTTCGACGGTAACTTCGAGATTGAGGCAAAGGCGGGGGACGTGCTCGTATTCTCATACCTCGGCTACAAGACGCAAGAGGTGAAGGTAGCCAATCCTGCTGCTCCTATCAAGGTAACACTGGCTTCGGACAACGTGATGCTGGACGAAGTGGTGGCTATCGGCTATGGCGCAATGAAGAAATCCGACCTCACGGGCGCGGTAACCTCTGTAAAAGCCGAAGAACTGACCAAGGCACCTGTATCGGGTCTCGACCAAGCATTGCAAGGTCGTGCCGCAGGTGTAACGGTTACTACCAATTCCGGTCAACCCGGTGAGGCGGCTACTATCCGTATTCGCGGTATCGGTTCGGCTATCGGCGGCAATGACCCTCTATATGTTGTGGACGGGGTGATTACGAGCGACATATCGTTCCTCGCACCAAACGACATCCAATCTATGGAGATATTGAAAGACGCTTCCGCGACAGCCATATACGGTAGCCGTGGTGCCAACGGCGTTATCCTTGTTACCACCAAGTCCGGCGGCTCCGGTAAAGCCAACATCACCTTTGATGCCTATTGGGGTTTCCAAAACAGGTGGAAGAAGTTAGACCTCCTCGGTAGTAAAGATATGGCACTAACGAAGTTGCGTATCGATGCTATGAAGAACGGTGCCTTACAGTTGGCAGACTATATGAATGACGGCTTTGCAGAATGGATGAAAGTCTATAATCTGGCTGAATCAAAGTATTATCCTACTACCTTTGACTATGCCAATCAAGAGACTGATTGGCAGGATGAAGTATTCAAGAAGAATGCTTTTATGCACAACTACAATCTGAGCGTGGATGGTGGTAATGACAAGGGGCATTATGCATTGTCTGCTAACTACTTTGGCCAGGAAGGTACTATTATCGGCAGTAATTATCAGCGTTTCACGATACGTCTTAATTCGGACTACGAGATTCGTAAGTGGCTCAAAATAGGTGAGCACCTCAGTTTTATGGCATCGTCGGGACGTAATGCAATGAACAACAGTTCATCGGCAGGTGCGTCCGTTATCTCGGCTGCACTGGCTATGGCTCCATGGGATCCTACCTACTATCCAGAGGGTAGTACGAATGTGAATGGTGATGACATATCTGGACATTATGCTGCGTCCAGTAACTTCAAGAACGTTACCAATCCATTTCTAATGGTATATAATACCGAACCCTCGTCGAAGAACGAGCGTGCGATAGGGGATATATATATGGAGATTAAGCCTGTGGACGGTCTTACCATTCGCCCGAGTTTTTCTATGGACTACACGTTGAACCGTACACGCAACTTCACCTATCCGAATACCTATACATCCTATAATTTCTCGGAAAAGAATTACATCTCGTCTTCTATGGCACGTTATTGCTCGTTGCAAGAGGAAACAACTATTACGTATGCCAAAAAGATAGACAAGCATAACTTCTCAATTATGGCAGGTCAGACATGGCAGGAGTACAATACGTATAGTATCGGCGGTTCGGGTGCGCAAATTTTGAACCCGATAGAGAGTAACTGGTACCTGAGCAATGCTACCAAAGACCGTACCTATTCCTCGGACGGAGTGTCGCGTATCCGCCGTATATCGTTCTTGGGACGTGCGTTCTACTCGTATGGCGACCGTTATATGATTACCGCAAACTTCCGTGCAGACGCATCATCGCGTTTCAGTAAGAATCCGTGGGGCTATTTCCCGTCGGTGGCTTTGGCATGGCGTATGAGTGAGGAACGCTGGCTGAAAGAGGTGGACTGGCTTGACAATTTGAAATTGCGTGCCGGTTTCGGTCAGGTAGGTAATGACGGTATTCCTTCGGGGTCGTTTGTGCAGACGATGTTCTCGTCGGCTGATGTATTTGTCAGTTACCCGCTCGGAACATCGCAAACTGCGCAGAATGGTGCAGCTGTACTGACATTGGTGAATACGGATGGAAAATGGGAAACCAATGAGCAGTGGGATGCAGGTATAGACTTTGCTTTTTGGAACGGAAAGTTAAGCGGTACGGTGGATTATTTCTTACGTGATACAAAGGATGCACTCTTATATGTCAATTCTCCAGCACACGTGGGTAATATGTACTCTTTGGTAAAGAATGTGGGTAATATCCGCAACCAAGGTGTCGAAATTTCGTTGAACCATGATAATCAGGTAGGCAAAGTACATTATAATATTGGTGGCAATATCAGTTATATCCACAACGAACTGACTGCGTTAAACGGTGGTTCGCCTTTGTGGGGCGACCGAACCAAAACCGATGTCGGTATGCCACTCAACTCATTCTGGGGTTATGAATATGAAGGTGTCTATCAGTCGGACGAGGAAGCCTTGAGCCACTTGTATTCTTATACCAAAGAGACGATAGGCGTACACGCAGGTGATGCCAAATACCGTGATGTAAACGGCGATGGCAAGATTGATGCCAATGACCAAGTGTGTATCGGCAATCCGTTCCCGAAACTGACGTACGGTTTGAATCTTGGTGCCGAGTTCTATGGTGTGGATGTACAGTTGTTCTTCCAAGGTGTATGGGGTAACCAAATATATAACGCATTGCGTTTACGTACCGAAGGGGCAGGTGATGATTGTACGTTAGCAGGTTATATGGCGGATGATGTTTGGATCGGTTACTCTGATTTGGTACGTAAGTCAATGCTGGCAAAGGGAGTTAATTGGACGGAGATGGAGAATCGAAATGGAACTATTCCTAATCCGCTTGGTAGTCCGATGAACAAAGAGAACTCCAGCCGATTTATTGAAGACGGCAGTTATTTCCGCTTGAAGAACGTACAAATCGGCTACACGTTGCCGAAGAACGTAACTGAAAAATTCCTTTGTTCGCGTCTGCGTTTTTATGTTACGGCAAGCAATCTCTTTACCATTACCAAGTACTCGGGGTATGATCCTGAAGTCGGTAGCGGTGTGGACTATGGAAACTATCCGCAGAGCCGTACATTTACTTTCGGTTTGAATGCGAACTTTTAGTGCATGAGAAAGGAATAAGGAGTAAAGAGGAAAAATAGGAAAGACTGATTACAAATTGATTAAAAGGTATAGGATTATGAAGAAGATACAGATAATGACATTGGCATTGGTTTGCGGAACGCTGCTGACAGGTTGCAAAGACTGGTTGACTGCTCCCGAACCGGGTGTTACTTTATTGAGTGATTTCTATTCATCAAAAGAGGCTGCCATTCAGAATGTTACGGGGTGCTACGTACCGCTGATGTGGGAATACAACAACACCTACTATCCGGAGTGGTTTATCGGTGACGTAGTGTCGGACGATGCTCTGAAAGGCGGTCAGAATACCAATGATATGGCAGACGTATATGATATGGAAAACTGGAAGACCATCTCGTCGAACAGTCTGCTTCGGGAGTTCTACCGTGCGCAATACCAGGGTATAGGGCGTTGCAATATGGCATTGAAGTATATCCCCGGTATGAAGACGGATACAGCATTTACCGCTTCGCTGAAGAACCGCCTGCTGGGTGAGGCTTACTATCTGCGTGCATACTATTATTTCCGCCTGTTGCGTGTATATGCCGGTGTGCCTATAACGACTGACGTGATAGATTCGGAGGATGACTGGTTGCGTCCGCGTGCCTCGGTGGAGGAGGTGTTTGACCTGATTACCGGTGATTTGAAGCAGGCGAATACGTATCTGTGGCCGGTGAATACGTTTGTGGAAGACACTACCCGTACCGCAACGAAAGGTGATGCGACGCAGTTGGGCAGAGCCACCAAAGGTGCGGCGCAGGCTATGCTGCTGAAGACGTATCTGTATATGGCATCCCCCTATTGGAACAAGCAGATAAGCAAAGACGCTGCCGATTGCTATGCCGAGGCAAAGGCATGGGGGGACTCTATTATCCGTACAGGTGATTATGACTTGGCACGCAACTATAAGGACAACTTTATGCTGTCAGGCGAGAACAATATCGAATCGGTGTTTGAGATACAGTATGCCGAGGTGCCGTGGGGCGACTACGGTCAGGGTAACGGTTACACGGCAGGCTCTTTCACTCCTATACTGACGCGCTCGCGCTCAAGCAAGATAGGCGGTGGCTGGGGTTTCAATCACCCGACATGGAACCTGTACAACGAGTACGAACAGGGAGACCCACGCCGTGATGCAACGATACTCAACCCGTCGGAAGCGGATATGGACAACAAAGCCGACGAGGTGTATTTGGGCAGTCCGCTGCTGAACCGCAAATACGCTATGTATGACGAGGACAAGGAAGTAGGCGGAGGTTACGGTCAGTGGACACTGCATGCGAGCCGCGGACCAATCAATAATAAGCAGATACGCTACGCCGATGTGCTGCTGATGTATGCGGAGGCTTGCTTGGGTACCGGCGACGAGGGTACGGCAAAGACATATATCAACAAGGTGCGTGCGCGTGCCGGCTTGGGCGAAGTGGGAACCTACAAGATAAGTCTGAACGGGGCTGACTCGATAATGCCTACCACCGAACAGGCGTTGCGCCACGAGCGCCGTATGGAGTTGGCTATGGAAGGACACCGTTGGTTCGACCTCGTCCGCTGGGGCGGCACCAAAGCCCATATAGACGCCTACAACGCTACGGAAAGCGAGGAGGTACGCGGGCATCTGGCTACGTTTGAGGAGGGGAAACATGAGATATTCCCTGTTCCGTATGACGAGATAACCTTGGACCCGATGCTGGAACAGAATCACGGATATTAAGACAGGCTCCGTGCAGGCTCCATTAAAGCCGATTAAAGAGCCATTAAAAATAAAGGAATATATAATTAACCACGCATTGACCATTAATTGCAGAGTGGGGTAGGAGGTTGAAAAAGGGTGATCGCGGTTAAAGAATGTGAAAAGTATGAGGTGCATAAGGGTAGCCTATCCTCTGCTTATCCCTTGCTTATCCTCCGCTGTTTGACACGGTAGAAAACCGATAAAGAAATAGATAAAAATTAACAATTAACTTTTAATGTATCAAGTTATGAAGACAAACAAATTATTCGCATTGGCAGTGGCTGCGTTGTCGCTGGTGGCATGTAATCCCAAGACCAATGAAGTTACGGTAGAAAAGGTGGTGGTAGATCCTGCAGTGGCTACTATCCAAGTAGGTAACACCAAGCAACTCACGGCAACGGTTACCCCCGAGGGTGCTGCAACCGTAGCGTGGGAATCATCGAACCCTACTGTTGCTACCGTGGACGATAAAGGTCTGGTTACCGCAGTAGCCAAAGGCGAGGCGTATATCACCGCTACGGCAGGCGGCAAAGTGGGAATGTGCAGTGTTACTGTATTCGAAGAGGGGCAGACAGTGGTTACCTTGGACAAGCCGTCTTTGAGTTTGGTGAAAGGCAAGAGCGACACCTTGCATGCTACCGTGGAGCCGGCAGAGAAAGTGTCCGAATTGGTATGGTCGTCTGACAACGAGGCAGTGGCTACCGTGAAAGACGGTGTGGTTACGGCTGTGGCAAAAGGTTCGGCTAATATCAAAGCCGCAGTGGGCGATGTAGAGGCAGTATGTGCAGTCAAAGTAACAGACCCGACGGGTGGCGATGAGCAGATTAACCATGTGTCTCTGCAAGGCAGCGACTACTTTATTATCCAATTGGGTGAGAAAGAGGTAGCCCAGATTGGCGGCAAGATGGTTGCAAGTTTTGCACAGAATACGGCAGACCAAACCGGTAGCAAGAACTTGTATGTATGGGAGCAAACTTACGTGGCTGGTGCTACTCAAGGTAAGAACTTCTACGGTGTTACCGGTGAAGGCTGGGTATCGCTGACGGTTACAAGTGTCGGCTGGTCGGGTCTCGGTTATTCTTGCGGCTGGGGAGGTGCTAACCCTACCCCTGCAGGCAAAGAGACTGAGCAACAGGAGGCTATGGCAGACCTCAACAAGTTGGCTGCTATTATGGACGCTCCCGATGACTACTATTTCCACATAGCAATGAAGTCCACCGACAATGCATCGCATCTTCTTGCCTTGAATGGTGCCAATAATACTGTAGGTAGGGTATGTATCGGTGCTGCGGCTTTCAATGACAATGGTGCTTCGTATCCTGCTTATGCCGACTTCACCCGTAATGGTGATTGGGGCGAGATTGAAATCCCAATGAGTTATTTCACCAAGCAAGGATTGGTATATAGTGCAAACAATGCGGAAAGCATCAATGTGCTGTCAATCTTGAGCGGTGGCGTGTCGGGTACGCAGTTGCAGTTTGATGCTTGCTTTATCTACAAAAAAGCGAAATAAATCCGCATAGGATTTCCTTGTAGGGGCTTGGTTGTCCCCTACTTGGGCTAATATAAATATGATATGAAAAGAATATATTTAGGTATATTGTTATTGGGGACACTATTGGTTTCGTGTCAAACCAATGAGGTGAAAATTACGTTGGAGCCTTCTTCGCTTACGTTGTCCGTGGGAAAAACGGCACTTCTTAATCCTACTATACAAGGAACAACGGAAAATGTAGTTTGGACCTCGTCTGATACCGTAGTGGCAACGGTGTGGAATGGCATTGTTACTGCACAAAATAAAGGCGTGGCAGTTGTGAGTGCAACTGTAGGGACAATCTCTGCCGAGTGTATGGTGTATGTAGTGAGCAAACCGCAACTGCCGATGAACGTGAGCAGTCAGCAGATAGAGGTGAAGAAGACATTGCAACTGAGTGTGGCAGACGCCAAGAGTGCGTTGGTATGGACATCGGCAAACCCCGCAGTGGCGAGTGTGGACAAGAACGGATTGGTAACGGGTGTGAATGACGGACGTACAACGATAACGGCTACCTGCGACGATGGGGAGGCGCAGTGCGTGGTGACGGTGGTGCAGCCGGGCGGCAGTTACCGCGGGGAGTATGTGCTGGTATGGTCGGACGAGTTCGAGGGTACGGCATTGGATACCACCAAATGGAACATAGAGGTGACCGGCGGCGGTGGCGGCAACGGCGAGCAGCAGTACTATACGGCACGCCCCGAGAACCTGCGTGTGGAGGATGGAAACCTCGTGATTGAGGCGAAGAAAGAGAACTATCAAGGCAAGGAATACACGTCGGGGCGTATCAACACCAAAGGGAAACATCAGTTTGCGTATTGCAAAGCCGAGGCGCGTATATGGCTGCCTTCGGGGCGTGGTACGTGGCCTGCGTTCTGGATGTTGGGGACGAAAAGCGGTTGGCCGTCGTGCGGCGAGATAGACATCATGGAGCATGTAGGGTCGAACCCGACGATGGTGTCGCATGCCGTGCATACCCAAGCCAAGAACGGTATGCTGAGGAATAACTGGCATAGTCAGTTGACCGGCGTGGAGGTGGAAGGCTCGTGGCACGTGTTCGGGTTGGAGTGGCTGGAGTACTACCAGTACGGGCGCGATGTGCTGCGGTTCTATGTGGACGAAAGGGAGCCGACAACCATCATGGAGCCCACGGAAACACGCGATATAGAGCAGTGGCCGTTCTTTAACCAAAAGGATTATGATAACAAGTTTTTCATTATCCTGAACCTTGCTTTGGGTGGCAGCATGGGCGGCAGCATTGACAATGATATGTTCGCAACGCCGATACTGATGAAAGTGGATTGGGTGCGGGTGTATGAGAAGCAGTTTCAGAACTAAGGCATGATACGGAGGCTGCGGACAGGGATAAGCGTGTTGGCGGGGCTGTTGCTCTGCGCATGCACGCAGGAGACAAGGGTGGAGCAGTTGAGTGTGGCTCCGTCGGTGGTGCAATTGCAGGTAGGCGAAGGGCGTGTACTGACATTGTCGGTGCGCCCCGAAGCGTTGGAGGCAGAGGTGGAATGGCTGTCGGAAGACGAGGTGGTGGCTACGGTGCTGCATGGTATCGTGACGGGGCGCAGCGAGGGGCAGACAAAAGTGTTGGCACGGATAGGCACGGCATCGGCAGAGTGCGTGGTGATAGTGAAGGACGGAGAGGCGGTGGATTCGGTGTCGCCGAATATGAGTCTGTCGCGGTCGCAGGTGCGGTTGGGCAAGAGTATGAAACGCGGAGTGGGGGTAGGTTCGCCGTTCCTGCAGGAGGATATACATCTGCTGGCACCCGCCGTGGCGTGGGGCTACAACTGGGGACCTGCGCTGTCGGGCACGGCACTGACGGCGTTTGACGAGACCGGTATGGAGTTCTGCCCGATGGCGTGGAACAAGGCGTACAACAAAGAGGCGATAAGCGGGTACGTGAAGACGCACCCCGCGTGCAAGTACCTGTTGGCATACAACGAGCCAAACCTGACCGACCAGTCGAACATGACACCCCAAGAGGCGGCGGAAGGCTGGGAAGAACTGGTGGCTTTTGCTCGGGGATTGGGATTGAAGATAGTGTCGCCCGCAATGAACTACGGCACGCTGGCAGGGTACAGCGACCCCGTGAAATGGCTGGACGAGTTCTTCGCGCAGCCGAATGTGTCGCTGGACGATGTGTGTGCGATTTCGCTGCACTGCTATATGGCAAGTGCGGGGGCGATGAAGTCGTTTATCGACCGCTTTGACAAGTACGGCAAGCCGATATGGATGACGGAATTTTGTGCATGGAATCAATCGGTTTCTTCTGCTATGGCGCAAATCAACTATATGTCAGAATCGGTATTGATATTGGAAAAAGATCCGCGCGTAGAGCGGTATGCATGGTTCTTGGTGCGTGGCAATGGTATGCTCAATACATTGCCGTTCAATCAGTTGGTGACAGATGATGAACCGATTGCTTTGTCGGATCAAGGATTAGTATATGCGGGGTTGTCTTCTTTCTCGGATGAGTATATGGATGCAACCTATCCTGTTTTGATGAATACGTGTGCCGATATCTGCACATTGGCTGATGCTGAACCTGTAGTATCGCCGCATTTTTATCCGACAGGGGATGCGTATGGCTCTTTGTATATGCAATTTGTATCGGGGCAGTATGCAGAATATTATGTATCTGTACCGAAAGCCTGCCGACAATTTACATTGTGCTACCAAGCCTATATGAAAACGATATTATTGTTGACAATAGACGGAAAGGAATATGCCATAGAGTTACCGCGTACACAGGATAGTGAATGGCATACACTATCCGTCGCACTCCCTATTGCAGCAGGTTTGCATACTATGCGATTAATTAACCAATCGGGCAGCGCGCTTTTATATTGGTTTATGTGCAAGTAAATGATAATACAAGATATGAAAAAGGTTTTGTTGGTTAGTGTCGGATTTGTATTTGCGTTGGTTCTCAACGCAAATACATCTGCCGATT
>CAKUUM010000038.1 GCA_934692905.1 uncultured Bacteroidales bacterium | reverse complement strand
GCGGTGGGCTTGGGGGTGGTTAGAGGGGGTGGCAGAGGGGAGACCGCGATAGGTGGAGAACTCGCTGATGAGCGGATAGAAATAGCGGCGACCGAGGACGTTCGCGGATTTCATCTTGAAATAGAGTTCATCGCGTGTCATACCATACTGCTCTGCATCAATCAGAATCGGGAAATACGCACAATTCCAATCGTAGTCCTGCGCGGGTTGCAGGAGTTGCGTTTCACAATCGAAAAGCGTAATGCCTTTGACCCCCTGAAGGGCTCTGACATATTGCTTGGCGACCTCTTTGCGGGCGGCGACAGCGGCATCTACATAGCGCAGGTTGAGCAAGCCATACGCTGCACGCACCTCGTCCATCTTGGAGTTGATGCCCGGGGCGACGACCGTCACCTCGTCGTGGAAACCGAAGTTCTTCAAGTCATCAATACGGCGCTTGGTTTCCGCATTGGGCATAACCATTGCACCTCCCTCAATGGTATTGTACACCTTGGTGGCATGGAAACTAAGCGTACTCATATCACCTGCATTGAGGACAGACTCGCCGTTCACTTTCACACCGAAAGCGTGGGCGGCATCGTAGATGACTTTGAGTCCGTAGGTATCGGCAATATGCTGAATACGCACGGTATCACACGGCTGACCATAGACGTGAACAGGCATGATAGCCGTGGTATGAGGTGTGATAGCCGCCTCAATCTTATCGGGATCCATATTGCCCGTCTTGGGGTCGATATCCACAAAGACGGGTTTGATACCATTCCACCACAAGGCGTGCGTGGTAGCGACAAACGAATAAGGTGTGGTAATCACCTCGCCCGTAATGCGCAGGGCTTGCAAAGCCGTGATGAGCGGGAGGGTTCCGTTGGTAAATACGGAGATATAGTCCACGCCGAGATAGCCGGCAAGTGCCTGCTCCAACTGCTTGTGGAAAGAGCCGTTGTTGGTAATCCATTTGCTGTCCCAAATCTGTTGCAGGTAAGGGATAAACTCGTCCAAGGGCGGAAGGAGCGGGGAGGTAACGGTGATGTTACGCCCACCTGCAATCACCTGACCTTGTCCGTCACAATCATGCTTCTGACCAAGAATAGGGCTCGTCTTGTCTTTCCTACAGGGACGCCCCGAAACAGATTCGTTTGGGTTTATATGCTCTGCTTTTGCCATTTGATAATCATGTTTTTATTGCACCTTTTATCCACAATGCTCATTCACTATAACATCCCGAAAACACGTCATTTTATATTATAATACGTTGAGTTCTACATGATAGGGAGAGGAACGTTCTCCTGTGATATATCAAGCCCCACTCTGCAACACATTGAAATTCTCTCGAGGTTCTCTCGGGAATCACCTATCAATCACCTATTAATCACCTATCAATCACCTATTGTTTACCCGAGGAAGACAGCATAAAATCCCGAGGAAATCAGCAAAGCCTACGCACGAGCAATTGACGCGGCAAAGTTACAAAAATGTCCGGATATGTGCAAGAGGCAGAGCGGATTTAAGTGAGGAAATGACGAGGACGGCAAACAGGATTGTTGTCTCCATTTGGAGAAACGGGAAAAAAGCAGTAACTTTGTGGCGATTTAATTGAACCATTATGACCAACAAACTGACGCAAGAACAAACAAGTGCCACACAACGGCTCATCGAGAACGCACAAGAGATTGTGATTCTGACACATATGTCCCCCGACGGCGACGCAATGGGCAGCAGTTTGGGCATGATGCACTATTTGCGCGGATTGGGGAAAAAGGCTACAGTGGTGGTGCCGAACTCGTTTCCGAGTTTTCTGGCATGGATGCCCGGGGCGCAGGAAGTGATTGTATATGAGGCACATACGAAAGAGGCAAACGAAGTATTGGAGAAAGCAGAGTTGGCAGTTTGCACAGACTTCAACGAGCCCAAACGTATTGGCGTGGTGGGCGACAAACTGATGACACTCACCTGCCCGAAACTGCTGATTGACCACCACTTGCACCCCGCGGATTTTGCAGATGTGACGATTTCCTATTTCGATTCGCCATCAGCCAGCGAGTTGGTTTACAGGATGATACGGCAATTGAACGGGCAGATTACAAAAGATGTGGCGACCTGTCTGTACACGGGCATGATGACCGATACGGGGAACTTCTCGTTCAACTCCAACCACTCCGAGATGTATGAGATTGTGGGGGAACTGGTGTCGCTGGGCGTGGATAAAGACGCGGTGTACAACGCCGTGTTCAACTCGTATTCCGCAGACAGAATGCGGCTGATGGGGTATTGCCTGTACCAGAAAATGCGTATCTTTCCGGAATATCACACAGCACTTATCTATTTGAGCAGAAAGGAGTTGTACAAGTTTAACTTCCAATCGGGTGATGCGGAGGGGATTGTCAATCTGCCGTTGCAGATTAAAGATGTGTACTACTCGTGTTTCATGCGCGAGGACAAAGTGAACCCGTCGGAGGTGTCGCTAGCGCACGGCAGCAAGACCAAGATAAAGATTTCGCTGCGCAGTCAGGGAGACAGGCCCGTGAACGTGTTTGCCCATGAGATATTCGGGGGCGGCGGGCACGCGAATGCCTCGGGCGGCGAATACTATGGCGGTATCGCAGAGGCCGTGCAGCGATTTCTGGATAATTATCCGAAGTATTTTAAGAAGGAGTGAGTTGGTTGTGACGATGCGGGACGCGCCGTTCCCATACGTATTTTGAGTATTGTGCACAAAAATTGTGAGGGGTATTGCATATATTGGAAAAATGTAGTACCTTTGCAGCGGATTTAGTTGCGGCATTAGCACATCGGTAGTGCATCAGCTTCCCAAGCTGAGGAGGAGGGTTCGACTCCCTTATGCCGCTCATCATAGCCCCATACGGTGAAAACCTGCGGGGCTATAAGTGTTCTAAATAGCGGGTCGGTTTGTCGCGAGGTACGGGAAGAAAAGGCAATCCTTTAATCCCCTGCGTTGAGGAAAGTCCGGGCAGCACAGAGCAGCATAGCGGTTAACGGCCGTCAGGTAGCAATACTTGGTCACTGGTACAGAGACGAGTTCGTCGGAAATGGCTTGCGACAAGAAATCCGCTCAGGCGTATTGGAGTCGCACAAGAAGAGTACGGCGGGGTGAAACGACTACACCATGCGCTGCAATTCCAAGTATACCAACGTTTGAGCGCTGCTCGCGCGAGTTGGAGGGTAGGAAGCGTGAGAAGCAGGTAGTAATACCCTGCTCAAGATTAATGACAGACACCGCAAGAAATTGCGGCACAGAACCCGGCTTACAGACCCGCTATTTTTGTTTGTAACCACACACAATACTGATTGTACAAACCAACCATATACACCAATGAAACGATTTCCCATTGCTGCCATAACGGCAATCCTGCTACTTATGTGCCTGCCAACGGCGGCGACCCCCCGTGTGGAACACGCAGAACCCTTGTGCTGGTGGACAAATATGCAGTGCCCGTTGACCCTGATGCTTCACGGGGAAGACCTGCAGGACGCACAAGTGAGTGTACAGCAAATACACAATAACCGCCCCGTAAAAGGCGTGGCAGAAGGACTGGTCGTAACCGGACAACACAATGCGGAGAGCCCTAACTACCTGTTTGTGGATATGGACGTGCGCGAAGCGGGCACCTACCGGCTTACGCTGCGCAAGGGGAATAAGCGTGCCACATACGATTATACCATTTATGAGCGTCAGGAGGGCAGTCAGAACCGCCAATCATTCAACAGCGCGGACGTGATATACCTGATTATGTCAGACCGCTTTGTGGACGGAGACAGCACCAACAACACCGTGCCGACCATGCGTGAGGCGGCGGACAAGAGCAATATCCACGGCCGTTGGGGCGGCGATATTGCGGGTATCGTACAAAGCCTTGACCATATATCCCAATTAGGGGCAACAGCCATCTGGCCCACTCCCCTACTCTGCGATGACGAGGCCACATTCTCATACCACGGGTATGCGTGCTCGGACTACTACCACATCGACCCCCGTTACGGAAGCAACGAGGAATACAGGGAGATGGTGACGCAAGCACACGGAAAAGGCATCAAAGTGCTGATGGATATGGTGCCAAACCATTGTGGCACAGCACATTGGTGGTTTGAAGACCTGCCTTATGCGGATTGGGTGAATCAGTGGAAAGAATACACAACGACCAGCAATATATTCTCTGCAAACTACGATATTCACGCCTCGGCGTACGACAAAGAACACAGCAACAACGGTTGGTTTGACCACATGATGGCGGACATGAATCTGAATAACCCCGATGTGCTGAAGTACTTTACGCAGTGGGCTATCTGGTGGATTGAATACGCCCATCTTGACGGGTTGCGCGTGGACACCTATCCTTATATAGAACCTCTGCCCGCCTCACAATGGCTGGCAGCCATACGCAACGAGTACCCGAACATCAATATCGTGGGCGAGTGCTGGACCCGTCCCGCATCGGCAGTGGCATACTGGCAGGACGGCGTGCAGAACTACAACGGATTTCGCAGCCATCTGCCGTCGGTGATGGACTTCCCGCTGAATGAGGCTATCCGTCAGGCATTGGGCGATGACGGCAACTACTGGGGCGGGGGAATGATGAAAGTGTATGACGCTTTGGCAGCAGACTACCTGTATGCCGATGTGAACAAGTTGCTCATCTTTGCGGGCAACCACGATATGGACCGTATTGCGGACGTGGTAAAAGACAACGACCTGCGCCGTGTGAAACTGAGCATGGTACTGCTGGCAACGATGCGCGGCATACCTCAGTTGTTCGCGGGCGATGAGTATGGTATGCGCTCGTCGGATATGTCTAAAGGACACTCGACATTGCGAATGCCGTTGCCTATGGCGGATACGCTACATTCTGCGCAAAAAGACATGTTTAACTATCAAAGCCGCCTGTTCCAGTTCCGCAAGAATGAGCCCGTTCTGCATACGGGAAAACTGATGCACTTTGCGGCACGGGACAACACCTACGCCTTTTTCCGCTACACGGACGAGGGGGCTGTGTTCGTGTATGTGAACGCCAGTGAGGAAGAGCGCACGATACCCACGGCGCACTATGCGGAGATACTGGACCAGTATAACCCTGTCGGCACGGACATAATGAACGGCAATGCAACTATAGACCTCAGTCGTGGGGACATAGTGGCGGACCCCTTATCGGCTCTCGTTGTCAAATTACACAAGAAATAAGCAGCCATTTGGCATAGTGTTTGTAGATACCATTCACAAACAACTAAATCTTATAGATTATGAACAAGACTATTATCGGAACATCCATCATTGCCGCAGGTTTGGCACTCTGCGGGCTCTTCATCGAGTTGGGTATTCATCAGTTGGCCAACAAAGACCGTGCAGTCACCGTGAAAGGGCTGTCCACCAAGGATGTGCAGGCTGACCACGTAGTGTGGCCGCTGTCGTTCTCCATCAGCGGCAATAATCTGCCCACGATAAACAGCGACTTGGCACGTGTGCAGACCACTATCGTGGATTTCTTGGTGCAGAAAGGTTTTGCAGCCGAGGACATACAGATAGGCAACAGTTCCGTGAACGACAATTGGGCAAACTACTACGACCATCGCCCTGACAACCACTACACGCTGACGGCATCAGTGGTCATATCGACCGACAAGGTGGACCTCGTTGTCGCCAATCAGGGGTGCCTGAGCGAGTTGCTGAACAAAGGCATTATTCTCAATTCCAACGACTGGGCTATTGATTATCAATACAATGGTCTCAACGAACTCAAACCGCAGATGATAGAGGAAGCCACCAAGAATGCCCGTGCCGTAGCACAGAAGTTCGCCGACGATGCACGGTGCCGGTTGGGGAGTATCCGCCGCGCCAACCAAGGGCAGTTCTCCGTGGAGTCTGACCAATACCAGCCATGGATAAAGCATGTGCGGGTGGTTACGACGGTGGATTACTACCTGAACTGAGGTGAGGGTATAGAAGAATCATTTCATACCAAGAGCCTGACCGATGTCATATCCGTCAGGCTCTTTTCGTTGGTTATTGTTCTTTTTGGGGCAGGCACCGCCACTTCAGCATCGTGATAGCCTCCTTCCAAAGCCATTGTTCCACGCTCCTTATCAGCAATGGATACGCAAGGGATGAGCAAGGGATAGGCTACCGATAATTTAAGAATACCACCATTGTTCCACGCCAACAGCCTATAAGCGGCAAAGAATCAATGTTCCTTATATTGAACTCACGCTATCGGGAATTGCTAGACGCCATCTATCATACACGAAGATGGTTTATTAATATAGATAATTACATGTTCATGTATCACTATTGTTGGTCTCGTTGCCCTATATCTGAAACATAAGCCAAAGCAATCCTTACACTCCTCAAGGGCACGAGGGAGAGTAAGGTTTGTTTTTTCCGCGTTTTGTTCTTTCTTGTAAATCGTACATCGTAAATAGTTTTGCATATCTGCAAAATTATCACTACTTTTGCACCGCAAAGGCTTACGTTGGGGATAGTTGGGGCGGGAAAGGCTGCGTGCAACTATGGTCAGAGTCCGTATTATCGGGCTGCGGCTGTATGTGTATGTGGTCACATATCGTAACAAGAACGCCTCGCACAAGGAGTCTTTGCGTATAATTGTTATTAAACGGCGTTTATCAGCGCTTGTTTTTGGAACATCGAAATCCGGAAAATTTCATCCTGTCCAAAGCAAGAGTGCAGTAAACGCCCATAGGTGTGTATTTTGTACACCGTTCTTGGTGTACACGTACATATCAGCGTGGGCGTTATTGTTTATTCTTATAGGATGGGTCTTTCCGGAACCTCGATGTTGAGAATGAGCAAGGATAAGGGTTCCACGCTTTGTTTTTATGTATGGGTTGGTCGGAGCCGCCACCCACAAAAACATCAAACACAATGAACAAAAGGTTTATCCTCTTTGTCTGTCTGCTGTGCAGTGTACCACTCATGGCAGACCGTCTCATCGTTGAGCACCGCTACTTTGGTGCCGACCGCATGGAAGACATTGCCGCCATTGGCAAATGGGTCTTCATTGACGACCGTATCCAACTGATTGACCACGAGGGCTATCTGTTGGGAGAAGAGTACATGGAAAACATTATCAAAATCACCTTCTCCAACACCCCGCCCGTGCCCACCGCTGCAGACGAAGCACAGCCCGGTATGGTCATTGTCTATCCAAACCCCACACACGAGGTTCTATGTGTGCAGGGCGTTCCCGACGATACCACCCTGCGTATCTACTCCACCACAGGGCAACTTGTCGCCACCGCCCAAGGCACCCAAATCGACGTCCGTCACCTGCCCTGCGGCACCTATCTGCTACAGATTGGGACGCAAGTGCTAAGGTTTATCAAGAAGTAAGACCTCCCTCACCCCTGACTAAGGAATTCTATGATGCCCGCAGGGCATCAATCGGAAATCCGCAATAAGGCGGTATTTCCTTCACCTTCAAAGGAGGGACATTGAGAGACAACGCGGCTCGCATCGTTATGCGCCGCTGGCGCACGTCACCCCTATTTGCTACTCTGACGACGCGAGCCGATAAGGAGTTCTACTCAGCCCACAGGGCTTCGTATCGCTACGGCGCTCAATGTGCTTCGCACATCCGCCTTACGCTTCACGTCTCCCAAGCAAAGCAATCTTAAATACATAAAGTAACAACAAAAACAAGTAATGAATATGAAAAGATTATTTCTTTTGGCGACAATGTTCGCCTTTGTATTGAGCCTTTCTGCTCAACGTCGTATGCAGGTATGGGAAGGTAATACCTACATGCAGTTCTTCACCACCGATGTGGATAGTGTAACGTTCTTGTCGTTCCCCGATGGTATTCTGCAGGAGTGCGAAGAGATACATGACACCATTATCCAAACGGTAACGGTGCACGATACTATCACTCAAACCATCTGTGATACTATCACAAACACCATCAAGGACACGATTTATATTAACAATTGCGATGAGAATCGTCTCGCTACGGTACAAACTACAGCCGTCACGCATTCTACTTATAACTCTATCGTATTGGGTGGAAAAGTGTCCTTTGATAGTAGCGAAGCCATTACAGAACGAGGTATCTGCTATGCTACACATTCTGCTCCAACAACAGAAGACAATATCGTTAAAGCGAGTAGAGGTACAGGTACTTTCACAATAACCATAACAGGGTTAGCAGAGGCGACTTTATACTATTTGCGAGCCTATGCTATCAACGAAGCAGGTACTTCGTATGGTAATGAGATTGTGTTTACAACACCTGCCAAACCAACCATGAGTGATACCCTATACGAAGGTGCTTGTAGTGGTAAATTCTCTGTCGCAAAGGACAGGCAAGTGGCATTCTCAAAAGGCAACTTACAATACAGAGCAAGCACTGATACATGGCGTTTTCCCGAGAACCAATACGATTATATAGGAGAAGGGAATGCGAATAAGTCTGCTACATATGATGGCTGGATAGATTTGTTTGGTTGGGGAACAAGTGGTTTTGACAATACTGCCCACGACCCTGCCGCTATTAACTATCAACCATGGGCAACAAGTACGAGGGCAATAGAATATATAAAAACAGACTCAACTCTCAACTGTGAGATGCAACATATTACAGGTGAGTGTGTATGGGAATACACTTATATGGATGGGAAATGGAATACGTATGGATATGGTTGCTCATGTACTGGGTTTTATGAATATAATAATGTATGGTGTGACGATATAGCAAATACAAATCGCGATTGGGGCGTATATAATGCTATCAGTAATGGTGGAAACAAAGTAGGTGTTTGGCGCACCTTGACAAGTGACGAATGGGGCTATTTGCTCAATGGTCGAAAAAATGCAGAATTTTTAAGAGCAATAGGTACAGTGAATGGGATCCATGGTCTGATAATTTTGCCAGATGATTATTCCAAATTAACATCTATTTCATGGACACCTACAATATATAACTGGTATACAAACACTTACAACGTAGAGCAGTGGGCAATCTTGCAGTCTGTAGGTGCTATTTTTCTGCCAAATATGCAATATTGGTCAAGTTCTTCTGCTACACATTTACAGGAAGGAGGAAATACCATTCAAAGTATGGGTTACACGAAATATTTGAGAATATCTCAGGGAAGTGTAGAAATAAACAAGACTTTACGTTATAATGGTCTTTATGTCCGTCTTGTCCAAGATTTATAGATTGTCTGTGTTTTGTGTAGGCTAATGAAGTATAATACTTCCGATAATGTCTCATTAGATGCATCAGTGAGAATATTGTTTAACTTATATATGGCAGTGTGCAAATGGTTTACTGCCATGTATCTAAAAAGCAGAACAGAAAATATATGGCATCATAGTTCAGTCTATAGCACCCTGTATTCGTCCGCTCTCATAAAAGGCGTAATCGCCGAGGAGAATGGCGTCCTGTTAAGGCTTATTGGAGAGGGTTGCCGAAATAATTAAAGAAAAAGCCTATGGTGTATAATGCATGATACACCATCCATTTCGATATAATATTAAGTTCCTCGAAGGACCATTATTCGTGGATTACGTAATATGGTACAGAAACCATGACGTCACGCACCTGTACCATATTTGTTGCAAATAACTATATATGTGATTAACTATTAGCATTATACATAATATGCGAAGAATAATTCATGTGGGTATTGACACCCATCGTATTGATCTTGCTAAACTTCAAGCCATAAGCGACGATTTAGCGGCTATTGGTATTGATTTTGAACATACAGGAAGAATTGATTATGATGATAACGACCCTGAAATAGAAAAGAAAAACAGAGAGATTTTTGATAAGCATCTGCCATGTTAATGGATTGTAGATGTGAATGGTGGTTATAGCATTGGTCAAAAGACCTCTTCCCTTTCCGAACAGAGAAGTCAAAACCAATTGCGCCGATGGTACTGCCGTTTGGTGGGAGAGTAGGACGCTGCCTAACTTAATGGGGCATTGTTTAATGTAGTGGATGCCTTTTGCCCCGAGGATATCACATCTGCGAGAAATAATATTCTATGTAATGACAAAGAATGTATTTCAAATTATGTAGAATGGGTTCAAAAAGTTAGCCCATTCAGTAGGCAGTTGGGTAGATGATAATCCTAACGCAATTAGTTGTATCTCGATATTACTAACGATTGGTAGTACATTCGAACCTTGGTTAGTAATAGTTTCTATCTGTCTTGAAACATTTCTGATTATCAGAAGAACTAGAAGATAAGGGAGATACAACATCAGCCCTTAGTTTGAGGCTACTTCATGCAGCGCAAAAGCGCTGCATGTTTCTTTGTATATGGTTAAATGTGCGTTTATCCGTGTTTTTATATGGTCAATTAGTGAGCATTAACGAATATAATCCCTTGTGCGCATGTTGCGCACAACAGGTTTTTTCGGTTGTTCATATTTTGGTTATTCTTTTTGGGGGATTATTGAGTTGTTTTGTGGTCATTGCGGACGTGCGAAATTGTGAATTGAAATGCAATTTTTGTTTAAACAGCCGTTTTTGGAAAAGTGTAGAGAAACCACTGAAAAAATGAAGATTTTTTGGTATTGATATTCAGTGTCTTACAAGCCGAAAATGCAAAATGCACCATTTTGGCGAAAAAACGAAAATAAATTTGGATTTTGGACGATTTTGTATTATCTTTGTACTCGGTTTATGGTTGGAGTGTTTATGGTTGGAGTGTTTATAGTTGAAATATCTTGGGGATGAGGATACGATTTGTGACATTGGGGTGCAAACTGAACTTTGCGGAGAGCAGTGCGATAGGGAAGACCTTGTTGGAACGCGGACACACGCGCGCGAAAGCCAACGAGGAAGCCGATGTTTGTATTGTCAATACCTGCTCCGTGACCGACGTGGCAGACCACAAAGGCAGGCAAGCCATACACAAGATACGCAGGGAGAACCCCAATGCCGTGCTGATAGTTACGGGCTGCTATGCTCAACTCAAGCCACAGGAAATCAGCGAGATAGAAGGAGTGGATTACGTATTGGGGCAGGATGCGAAATTTCATATCCCCGAGTTGGTGGATCGGATAGAACGGCAATATAATCAGGCTGATATTGTGACATCAGACATACGTGCGGTGGACGACTTCCACGGGGCGTACTCGAAAGACGACAGGACACGCTGTTTCCTGAAAGTGCAAGACGGGTGCAACTACTTCTGCACCTATTGCACGATACCGCTGGCACGAGGAAAATCGCGCAACCCGAGCATTGCGGATGTGGCGAAAGCAGCCCAAAAGGCGATTGACGAGGGGGCGAAAGAGATAGTGCTGACGGGCGTGAATATAGGCGATTTCGGACGAAGTACAGGAGAGCAATTCATTGATTTGCTGTACGCTTTGGACGATTTGCAGGCAAGCGAAGAGGGTGTGGGCTACAGGGTACGGATATCGTCGTGCGAGCCGAACCTGCTGAGTGACGAAGTGATAGACTTTGTGGCACAATCGAAGCATTTTGCCCCGCATTTCCATATCCCGTTGCAATCGGGGAGCAACGAAGTGCTCAAAATCATGCACCGCCGATATACGCGGGAGTTATTCGAGGAGCGTGTGATGCACATACAGCAGGTGATGCCCAATGCCTTTATCGGCGTGGATTGTATGGTGGGTGTGAGAGGGGAGACAAAGGCGTATTTCGATGATTATGTGGCGTTTATAGAACGACTGCCCGTAAGCCAGTTGCACGTATTTACCTATTCGGAACGCGCGCACACGCGCATGTTGGAGATGGAACTCGAGGTGGTGCCTATGGCGGAGAGGCACAGACGGAGCAAGGTGCTGCACGCTGTATCGGAACGGAAACTGGCGGATTTCTATGCCCTGCACAAGGGCGAAAAAGCCGTAGTGCTGTGGGAGTCAAAGCGTCAAGGAGACCTGATGTCAGGCTTCACGGAGAACTATATCAAGGTGAGTGCCCCCTATAGGAAAGAAAAAGTGAACATTTTTGAGGAAATTCTGCTATAGACACTTGCATATTTCCGATTTTTGTTGTACCTTTGCGCCGTGATAGGTTCGGGGAGCGACCTACTGCTCACCTGTTACAATTCCCTTTTTAGAATAAAATCATTAACTTTTTATGCAATACGATATGCAACGACTCGGGCGTATGACGCTCGAACAACTGATTGAGATTGCGGAATCGTTCGGACTGAAAATCAACAAGAACGCGACACCCCAGTCAGTAATCTATGAAATTCTGGATGCCCAAGCCGACAGACGAGGTGCCGAGGTGCAGGCGAAAGCCGATGCGCGGCAGGCACAAGGCGACGAACCCAAGCGAAACAAGCGCAACAGAATACAACAGACTCCTACGAAAGTAAACACCGCAAACCTCAAAGGCAACCGAGTAGTTGCCACAGTAGGCAGCAAACAAGAGACGCTTGACCAAATAAAAGAAGAACAAGCCAAGCAACCTCAACCCAAACCCACTATATCCAGCACACCATCCACATTGTTTGATACCCCCATTCCGACAGATAATAATACCCAGCGACAAGCAGCAGATAATGCGAGCGGCAACAAGCGTGGACGTAAAGCCAAAAACAATCCTGCCGTACAGATGGAAATTCAAGATATGAGCAATACGGCTCCTGCACAGCCCGAAAACGCTGCAGCAGCACCAGAAAATGATACTCCCGTTGCGGCTCCCGCCAAGAAGCGCGGACGCCCAAGAAAAAATCCGTTGCCTGAGCAGCCAGCACCAGCAGAGGCACCTGTAGCAGAAGCAGCACCGCAAGTACAGCCTGCTCCAAAAACAGAGGCCCCCAAGGCAGAACAGGCAGAGCCCGTACAAGCACCTGCGGCAGAGGCAAAGCAGGAAGCCTATAATCCCTACACCCCCAACCGCAAGAACGAGACCAAAGAGGAGCGCCAAGCCCGTATCAATGCCCGTATTGCGCAGATAACCAAACAGATGGCTAAACGCGAAGAGCAGATAGCCAACGGTGAGGAGATTACCCCTATTCATGAGACGCCTAAATATCAAGCCCCTGCAGGTCCTGAGGACGAAGCGCTCAACAGCGGTGCAGAGGCATTTGGAGATACTATCGTGGCAATGGGTACGCTGGAATGCTGCCCTGACGGGTACGGATTCCTGCGCAGTGCGGATTACAACTATATCTCGTCGCCTGATGACATCTACGTTTCGGCACAGCAGATTAAGCAATACAGCCTGAAGACAGGTGACACGGTGGAGTGCACCATCCGTCCGCCACGCGACACGGACAAGTATTTCCCGATGAAAGAAGTGATTCGTATCAATGGTATCTCGCCCGCACAAGCACGCGAGCGTATTGCGTTTGAGAACCTCACCCCACTCTTCCCTGACGAGAAATTCAAACTGTGCAAGGGCGACAAGAGCGACCCGCTGTCAGTACGTATCATCGACTTGTTTGCCCCGATTGGCAAGGGTCAGCGCGGTCTGATAGTAGCACAACCGAAGACAGGTAAGACGGTGCTGCTCAAGGAGATAGCCAATGCTATTGCTGCCAACCACCCCGAAGTATATATGATAATCCTGCTCATTGACGAGCGTCCTGAGGAGGTGACGGATATGGCACGCAGCGTGAAGGCGGAGGTGATTGCTTCGACCTTCGACGAGCCCGCCGAGAACCATGTGAAGGTAGCGAATATCGTGCATGAGAAAGCCAAACGACTGGTAGAATGCGGGCATGATGTAGTTATCCTGCTGGATAGTATCACCCGTTTGGCACGTGCCTACAACACAGTGGCTCCTGCGAGCGGCAAGGTGCTGTCAGGTGGTGTGGAGGCACAGGCGCTGCACAAACCCAAGCGCTTCTTCGGTGCGGCACGTAACATTGAGAACGGCGGTAGCCTGACTATCATTGCCACGGCACTGACCGAGACCGGCAGCAAGATGGACGATGTGATATTCGAGGAGTTCAAGGGTACGGGTAATATGGAGTTGCAACTGGACCGTAAATTGAGCAACAAACGTATCTTCCCTGCCGTGGATATACCGGCATCAAGCACCCGCCGTGATGACCTGCTGTTGCCGCCCGATGTGCTGTCACGCATGTGGCAGATACGCAAACAGTTGAGCGATATGAACAGTGTGGAGGCCATGGAGAAACTGAAACAATATATGGAACGCACGCGCGACAACGATGAGTTTCTGCTGATGGTAAACGGCGTCAGACCATAAACCGATATACAAACAGCAATATGCGGATAGCGATTATCAACGGACCGAACCTGAACCTGCTGGGGCGGCGGGAGCCTGCAGTATATGGCACCCGCTCGATGGAGCAAGTGCTGGTGGATTTGCAGCGCGCATACACCTATATATATATGGAGTACCGCCAGTCGAACCACGAGGGTGACCTGATAGACTGGGTGCAGGAGTTCGGGGGTATGAAGACATCGCTACACACTGAACCCTGTGACGGTATCATCCTCAACGCAGGCGGCTATACACATACGAGTGTGGCATTGCGCGATGCAGTGGCTTGTGCCACGGTGCCTGTGGTGGAGGTGCATATATCCGACATCAGCCAACGTGAGGAGTTCCGGCATGTGAGTCTGCTGAGCGACGTGTGTGCACACACCGTGATGGGACACGGCACGGACGGCTACCGCGAGGCATTGGAGTGGATAATCAACAGCAAACGATGAGGCGTGCGCTCCATATTGCAGTGTTGATGCTGCTGACTATGGTGGCAGTGGCGCAAAACAGAGTGACGGGACGGGTGCTGGACGCATCAACCCGCCAACCGCTTGACTTTGTGAATGTATCCGCTACGCCCAAAGGAGGCAGTACTCCCGCAGACGGCAATACGACAGACGAGAACGGGGAGTTTATGCTCCTCAACCTCGGCAACGGGGCATACATTATCCGCATATCGTTTGTGGGCTACACTGATGTGGTGCGCGAGGTGACATTGCAGGGCAAAGAGGTGAACCTCGGCAAGATATATCTGACGGAGGACGCGCAGACACTGAGTGAAGTGGAGGTTGTGGGGCAAGGCTCTACCATGCGGTTTGAGTTGGACAAGAAAGTGTTCTCGGTGGACCAGAACATCGCTTCAGCAGGCGGTTCGGTGACCGATGTGTTGGAGAATATCCCGTCGGTGGACGTGGACCAAGAAGGCAATATCTCGCTGCGCAACTCGGAAGACGTGGAGATTTGGATTAACGGCAAACCTGCAGGACTGACAGCCGACACACGCGCACAAGTGCTGCAACAACTGCCCGCAGAGAGTATCAAAAAGATAGAACTCATCACCAATCCGTCTGCCAAGTTTTCCCCCGAAGGCACAGCAGGTATCATCAATCTTGTAATGAAGAAAGACCGCAAGGCAGGGTACTATGGTTCGGTGAATATGGACGTCAGTTACGCCCTTGCCAAACCGTGGACGACACCGCCTGGGGGTAAGTTGGGCTTCAACATCAACTTCTCGAAGGGTATTGTGGATGCCTATTTCAATGCGGGCTACCACTATCGCAGTTCCAACGGCAGTACCTATTCCGACCGCTACAACTACTACGCCGCAGACACGACACGTATGCTGACAGAGGGCGAGTCGCACCATTCGGGCGGAGGGATGTTTCTGCGCGGAGGCGTGGATATCCGTGTGACAGACCGCTCCACCATAGGTGTGTCGGGCTTCGGCATTGTGGAAGCAAAGAATGACCCGACCAACGGGTTCTTCTCCAATCGCACCAACAATCCTACACACTACACGTTGTATGACGTAACGCAGTTTGTTGCCCCGCAAGACGCAGGCAATCAAGAAGATACACTGCGTTACTACGAGCGAAACCAGACGGGTACAGCCAACCATCCGGGCTACAATGCCATGCTGTCGTGGAACTTCGACATCAGCAATGCGCACAAGTTGCAGACCTCGGCGCAGTTCTTCAACTTCGGGTTCAACAACGACAATTTCTATACCCAAACGGAAAACGGCATCAGTACCACACAGGAGCAGTTGTCGGACAACAACGACCATTCCTTGCAACTGAAAGCCGACTACGAGTGGCACCCCACCAAGGACTCGCGTCTTGAGGCGGGTTGGCAGACCGACCTTGCATGGCGACAGACACAGGCAAGTGCCTACAACGGCAATGCGCGCGAGGATACGCTGTGGAGTTACTACAACAATTTCCACAACAACGAGCAGAACCATGCCCTGTATATCACCTACGGCAACAGGTTCTGGGACAATTTGTCGCTGCAAGTGGGCCTGCGCGGGGAGTATTTCATGCGCCATATCGAGACCGAGTACTACTATGAGGGGGCGTTGCAGACCTCTGCACAGGATACAGCCTATTTCCAGTTGTTCCCGTCGGCGTATATCAGTTACGACTTCGGCAACGGGCATGAGTTGCAACTCAACTACACACGCCGTGTGGACCGCCCCCGCGGGCACATGATAAACCCGCGTATGGACTTCTCGGACTCCACAAATATCCGCTTTGGTAACCCCGCGTTGCTACCCTCCTACTCTTCTTCGCTGGAACTCAACTACCTGAAGGCATGGGAGAGGCACACCTTGTCGGCAGGCGTCTTCTGGCGTGCCCGTGACGGCGTGATACAGAATGTGAAGTTTCTGGACGGCGAGACGATGAAGAATACCTTTATCAACCTCTCCTCGCGGCAGGAACTGGGTGTGGAAGTGGTGGCAAAGAACCGCCTGTGGGGCGAACTGCTGCAACTGACCACCTCTGCCAATTTCTACTACAACTACCTGAAAGCCAACTCCTACCACTCCACCCTATACGGCACACCCGTGGATATAGAGTTGCATTCGCGACAGATATTCGCATGGTCGGCACGCATCAATGCCTCGTTTATGTTCACCAAGACTTTCTCGGGGCAGTTGTCGGCACGCTACCGCAGTCCGCGCGTGACGGCACAAGGGCAGTCATCGCACTCCTACAGCATAGACATAGGACTGCGCAAGACCTTTCTGGACAAGAAGTTAGCCCTCGCCTTTAACGTGCGGGACATATTGGATTCACGCGCACGGCGCAACACCTCCTACAGCGATGACTTCTGGCAGTATCAGGAGAACCGCTGGCATTCACGTACCGTCTCGCTCAGTTTTACCTACAGTTTCGGCAATATGAAGAAGAAAGGCCCGATGGACGGCGAGCGCATGAGCGACAATGTGGAAAATAACTATACAGATACAGGCAGTGAAGAATAGACTCATACATATCACCTTATGCGTTGTGCTGCTGTGCGCGGGCAGTTCGCTCTATGCACAAAAAAGCAGTACCCCCGTGGCACAAAACAACCCGTACAAGGACGACAAACTGGTGCATTTCGGGTTCTTTCTCGGCGTGGATATGCCAAGTTATCTGGCTGATACCGTGGCAAATCCCGAATACTATGCGCGGTGTTACAATATCGGCGTGGGATTCAATGTCGGGTTTATCACCGACCTCCGTCTGTCCCGCCACCTCAATCTGCGGTTCACTCCGGGACTGCATTTCGGGTACACCACTATCACCTACAAGAAGAAAGATGATTTGAAAGCAGATATAGCCCCTGCCCATAACCTCACCATCCCCATCACTATCCCGCTCTACCTGAAATGGTCGGCTGAACGTGAAGGGAACTATCGCCCGTATGTCACAGTGGGTGGCGGATTCAGTCTGGATTTCAACTCCTTTGCGGACAGAAGCAACCGCAAGATTCTCACCAAACCCTACGACGGGTATGTGGGTGTCGGTTTCGGCTGTGACTTCTACTGCCCGTGGTTCAATTTCACACCAGAGATACGCTATGAGGTGGGATTTGTGAATGCCATCGCCCATATAGGTGACCCTGTAGGGGGGACCTCTTGGGATCCTGCCGATTATGATGCTTTCTACACCACAAACATCGACCGCCTTACCAACCAGCGTATCTCAATTATCTTCAACTTCGAGTAAGTAATGCGCCGCATCTTCTTTCCCATATTGCTGCTGGTTCTCGGATTGGTGTCGTGCAAGCAAAACATCGTGTCCGACGACCCGAGTATGCGTCTCAGGTTCTCACACGACAGCCTCCTGTTTGACACCGTATTCACCGATATGGGTTCGTCCACACGGCGTATGATGGTATACAACCCCAACGCCAATGCCATCCATATCAGCCGCATCACGATGCAGGACGGACGATATTTCCATGTGAACATAGATGGAGAGAACAGGATAGACAGGTTGCACGACATAACCATTCGCGGGAAAGACAGTATCTTTATGTTCGTAAGAGTAAACATTGACGAACAAACAGAGAACACACCGGTATTGGTAGAAGACACGGTTTTCTTCCTTGTGAACGAGCATTTGCAACATGTAGCCTTGCAGGCTTACGGGCAGAACATTGAAATTATCAGGGACAAGTCTTCGGGATTGGTTGTTCGCGAGAACTGCACCCTCACCAACAAGAAGCCATACCTCATCTACGACACACTGGTCATTAACGGCGACCTCACTATCGAGCCGGGCGCAACACTCTACATGCACAATAATGCCCTGCTGCACGTGTATGGGAGTCTGAATGCCAATGGCAGCCTTGCCCAACCGATTACTATCCGTGGAGACAGGACAGACAGGCTGTTCGACTCCGTGCCTTATCGCGTGGCGTCAGGACAATGGAACGGCATCTATCTGCTACACGATACAGACCACCCTACTCCAACCTATACGCTTAATTATGTGGATATTATGTCGGGTACCGTGGGGCTATACGTGTATTCTGAGGACAAAGAGGCACGCCCGAACCTGACCTTTGCAAACGGTCGGATACACAATCATAGCATGTATGGCATGGTGCTGCAAAACACAGACGCATACGTAGTGAACTCCGAAATCAGCAACTGCGCATCGTACTGCGTGTATATGTCCGGCGGCACCCAAAAATTCGTACATAGCACCATCGCCTCCTACTTCGGGTGGCCGTACACCAACATCAATATCCACAACGGTGTGCGTCGCGACAGCGCTGCAGCCGTGTATATCAACAACATCAATAAGGAGTATGCTGCCACAGCAGCCTCTTTCACGAGTTGCATCATTGCGGGCGGACGCAAGAACAATCTGCGTGTCGCCACTCCGCTGAGCGAGTATTACGAGGGGAGTTTCAGCGGGAACTACCTGCAATGCGACTCACTGCCAAGCGCTTTTGCGCACGACAATGTCTATGGGCTGCCGACAGATACAGTGTTCCGCAATATCTATTACCGCATTGGCGAATACCGCTATTTCGACTTCCGCCTTGACTCTGTATCACCGGCGCGCGGTATTGGCGACACATTGCTCATACATAATCCAAACACGGATACACTACTTATTCACGACCAGTCGGGAACGCCCCGCAAACCCCGTCCCGACGCAGGTTGCTATGAGTTTGAATAAACGCCTGCAGGCAAGAACAGAAATCCATACCACTAACATACAGAAACAAGCAAGCCCTTCACGGTGTACAAAACAGACGCTATGGAGGGCTTGGCATTTTTAGGGCATCACTGCGGCATCGTCGCAATATCCTCACGACAAGGTCGGCGGAATCACATACTAATCACATACTAATCTCATACTAATCACATACTAATCTCATACACTTACCCCGACAAAGACACGAGGGGATAATCCTATCCAAATACAAAACGCAGAAGATGATTGAGATAGAAGCAGCAGGAGATTACGGCAAAGCGTGGTATGTACGCTGCAAGAAAAGTATACACGCCGCCATATGTGAGCCGTAGTCAGCGAAATCGCATAGGATACGAGGCGACGTGTTTGCGTTGGCTGTAATGGTGTCCGACACTGATAATGAATAAGTCAGATGCTCACTATTCATGAAAGGCACGACATCGTCCGTGGTACTGTGAAAGAGGTACAAGGGACATGCCGGTGCGTAGCCCAGTATAGCACTTTGCTGCATAGCCTCGTAGAACCGCGCCGTCTCGGGTTGCGTTTTATCACGCCCTTCGGGAGTCATTGCATCACTCAAACGATGTGTCGCCATACGTGTATTTATCTCATTTACAGTATATTGTTTGGATTCCACCCACTGCTCGTAGTGGCTGAGCAAAGGTTCGCGGAAGAAATCATGTTTGTTCAGCCCGAGGTCATACGCCGCACTCATCCCCATAATGAGCATCGGGATAGCACATGGTATGCCTACAGAATCGGCAGCCACACAAGCATCATACGTAGCCGCCACATCATACGGACCAGCCCCTGCATATACCGCCGTCAAATCCCAATCCAGCAGTTGCTTCTCCATGTACTTCGCCGTGCCCAACGCCACAGCCCCGCCTTCCGAATAGCCATAACTGATTACAGATTTAGGATAGTTATATTTGTAATAATCAAGCAGTTGCACGACTTGTTTCAGCAAATCCACCTGCGCCTGCGCAGCACTCTGCCAATAGAGATAGGGGTGCACATGGCGGGCTGTGAGACCATACCCGACATAGTCTGCCATCACCACGGCATAGCCTTTGGTTGCGAAAATACTCTCGAACGGAGTGGATGCCGCCGGCGCCTCATGCGTGCTGCCAATGGTGTAGTGAGACGCAAGAATCACACCTCGCAAATGCCTGTTTCGGGGGAGTATAACTGCACCTGAGAGCAGGAGAGTATCGCCATTCGGTTGCACGCTTGTGTATGAACAAGGCAGATGCAACACTTTGCCTTTCAGCATGTTACAGAGCGTTTTTTGCAGTTTTGCGATACACTTGTCGGCATACTGCTCCCGCTCCAATTTACGCTGCAGTATATTCCAAAAACCTTTACTCTCCAACACGTTCTGCAAAAAATGCATTTCGCATCGGGTCTCTTTGACAGGGGGCAAGGCGGCTGTATCTAACTGGTAAAGAGGCACATAAGTGTCAGCAAAAATGTGTGCGGCTGCTATGCACAACCACACACCTAATATCCCTGCTCTGCACCAATGCATACAATTTGAGACTATCTGTACGCCGTTTATTTCTTCTCGTCCTCGTACACGAGGCGGATGTTATCCACCCAAAGCATATTGCCTTCATGGGCACGGAACGCCCCCGAACACCCCGAAGCAATCATCAGAACCATGTGGGTGGGAGGGTCGAGGCTATAGCCAACCTCCTGAATCTTAACCATTTTCCCCTTGGAATTGCGCGCCATCATCAGCGTGTAGCCGATGGCTTCGTAGGGCTTGAAGTCGGGGTCGGTGGTGATATTGCCATAACGGACGGGAATCTCGTGGTTGTTCACCCACTCGGGAATGCTCTCGCAGACACGCTCACACGCCGTTCCCACACGCCGCGCATAGATGTCTCCCGTCTCGGGGTCCTCCCAACGATGCTGCAAATAGATGTAAATCTCCGCACAATCGTGCTCGCCATCCACCCGCACCGGCTTGTCCTTCGCCGTACAGGTGATGAAGCAAGAATCCTCGATATATGCCTTGTAATCAAGCATTAACGCCACCGGATGCTTGGTAAAAGGTACGCCCACATCAATCACCGTATGCGGACGATACTTGCCGATGAGCCCGACCGGTTCGTATTTGCGGCCGAGGAAAATGGCACCCGTCACAATGGCGTGAATATCACCGATTTTGATGTGCGTCATCTTGTTTTCCAGACGGCAGCAATAGCCCTTGCCACGCCTTTCTGGAATCACAGCCCCTCCGGCACCCGCCTCCACAATGACCTTGGCATAGGTCTCGCTGCATGCCCACGGGTTGCCCGCAACGGGCTCATAAGCAATGTTTTCGCGAATGGTGTCACACGGTCCGATGGCGTGCAAGACCTTGGTGGCACCGCCAAGAAGCCCTGACTCCTTGATATAACGCACGGTCCATGTATCAAGGTTGCCGTAAGGAAGATACTCCACTCTACGCTCTGCGAACATACTCAAGGCGCAAAGCAAGAGCGCGCCCAACAATCCTGTTTTCTTCATTTATCTGATTCTTGTATATCGTTTATAACTACTGATTATCAATTATTTGCGTCGAGAACACCCACCACAGGAACTCGGTGACAAACACCCGCCAATTGGCAAAAGTATGCCCACCCTTCAACTCCAGATAGACGTGCTCCACGCCCAACCTCTGCAGCCCCTGCACATAGGAGCGGGCATCGGAAAGAAACATCCAATCGTTGGTTCCCCCGCCTACCCAATACTTGGCACACCGCGCTGTATCCGACTGACAGACAGGGAGTTGCTTCTTTGTAACAACGGGAGAGAACATCCCCACACAAGCGTATTCACCAACATTCCGGTTGGCGATATTCGCCGCCTGACGCGCCCCGCATGACAAGCCCGCAATGGCGTTGCCCCCATGCCGGACAGCATAATTGGCATGGACATAGTCCTCTATCTCGTAGAAATACCTTTCGAAATCGCCCCGCAACACTTCGCCGTAGTTGAAGACATTGGTGGACTCCACATGGTCGGGGTGCTTGGGTTCGGACAGCAGACAACGCGGCATAACCGCCACAATAGGCTGAATATCACCTTGTTCTATCAAATTGTCGAGTATATTCCCCACACGCCCCTGCTCTATCCAGTTGCGTTGATCGCCATTGATGCCATGCAACAAGAAGAGCAAAGGGTACTCCATCGTATCCTGGTAATTATAAGGGAGATACACCATCATACGGAAGGTTTTCCCGCTTTCTCCCACGAACTGAACGCTCTCCACACTCCCCTGCTCGTGCGCCGCCTTGTAGAGGTTCGTCTGCGGGTTGCCGTCAATGAGCAAGACGCTGCGCCGCTGGTTACGCACCCATATCGAATCGGGGTTGAGGGGATCGGTATGCCGCTTGCCATCCACAATAATCGTGTAGGTGTACAATTCGGGCGGCAGTTGCCTGCGCGTGGTGCATTGCCACTCGCCCTTGCGCACCTCGTGCATCCGCCGGCGCATCTGTTTCCCCGCAAAACTGCGGTCATCACGGGGCAGCATGCAGTTGCCTTTCAGGACAACCCGCCTTGCCGTGGAGTCGAAATAGGTGAATGTGATGGTGCTGTCCTCGTTCCAACTATATGACACATGCGTATCCTGCATTTGCGCACACGCAAACGCGGGCAACAGACAGGCGCACATGAGCAACAACCAATATGTCAGCAGCCACGCCCTATTGCCCATTTCGTTTTTCTATCGCGCTGACAACCAACGATATGACATCATCTGCCGCATGAGGATTGGTGTTATCGCGCTGCGCCTGTAGCATACGCTCGCGCATCTCCGCACTCGCACACAGACGGAATGCCAAATCGGCTTGTTCGCCCACTGTGGGAGCCGTGCACGACATGCCATGGGACACAAAGAAATCCACATTGTGGTTTTCCAATCCGGGTATCGGCTCGGTATGTACAACAGGTATGTTTTTGATGCAAGCCTCGGTGCTGGTGATGCCTCCCGGCTTGGTGAGGAGCACGTCCGAGGCGTCCATAAGCAGCGAAATCTCGTTGGTGAACCCCACAGGTACCACACGGCCCTCATGGGCAAAACGCTTCTTCAACTGCTTGAATGTCTTTTTGTTACGTCCGCATACGCAAATCACCTTATCGCGTTCGTCACAGCGGTTAACCAGTTCTTGCACCAATCCCTCCAGATTGCCGTGCCCCATGCTGCCGCTCATCATCAGAAACCATCGTCCGTCGATGCGCGAGTTGGGCAGATTGAACTCCGCCACCACTTTCTTGCGCGCCTTGGGTTGCTCCAAACGCGTAGTGAATTTCGACTCAATCACCGGAATACCAAGCGGATACAACTTGTCGGCAGGCATGTCGTTCTCCGTATATTCGGCCGCCAAATCGCGGTGGGGAATGATGTAGCCATCCAATTCGGTCTCCGAAATAAACGGGATACAGGTGTAGTCTGTAGCCACATAGAACGCGGGAATATCAAACCCGTCCGTGCGCCTAAGATATGTCAGCGTTTCGGACGGATAGAGATGCGGACAGATGACAGCGTCGTAGCCATTGTAAACGATGAGGTTGTACAAGTGCTTGGAATACACGGAATTAACCACATATACGGGCGACTTGGTGCCTTTGCCTTGCAGCAGTTTGTCCACCAGTCCGCCCAATGTATATACCGTTCTGAATAAATTGCTCTTCGAGGAGAACAGATAGGCTTTTGCGGCAATATGCGAGATTCGATGTCCTGCAAGTGCCAAAGTATCAATGATATCACTCTCTATGCCACGTGCTGACAACGCCGCTTGCAGAGCCTTGGAGCAGTAGTTATGCCCTTCACCTGTATTGCTCGAACAAATCAGTACCTTCATTTTCTGCGTATGAATTGTGAGTTACTCATGCGTATCTATCCCTATGATAGGACGGCAAAGATACTGTTTTTCACTCGAATACACAAATAATACCCCCCTTTTCCAAACCACAGGCAATAAATACGAAAGATTTGACACCTTTTGGGCACAATAAAGGGATTGCCCGTTTTGCAAGGCAATCCCCATTTACAGATTTGACAATTTGCTACAACCGTACTTCCAGTTTGGCACGGAGCCAATGGGCGGGCTGGAGAATACCGCCGTAGTCGTAGTAGGTTTGGTTGGTCATGTTGGTGTACTCCAAAGACGCCTTCCACTTGGGTGCGTCGTAGAAAATGCTGCCATCCAACAGAAATACAGGCCGATAGGTCTGCACTACCCCATCGCGGTCCGCATAAGAGCCGTTGCGCTGCAGGAAAGTGAGTTGCCATGACGCACCCAGACCGCGGTAGATGCTGTGCTCGATTGTGAGCGAGAGGCGGTGCCGGAGGTAGTCGAGGGCGTACTTGCTGAGGTAGTCGGTCTCCTGCTTGGTGGTGCCGCAATAGGCGTAACTGAGGCGCGCCTGACGGAGGAAATGACCCAACGGTTGGCGTGCCGTGATGCCGATGGTGGCATTACATCCCCACGTCTGCAAGTTGGCGTAATTGCGTGACAGCCACTGCGTTTCATCGGGGCGTTTGACCCAATCGATGACATCGGTGGCATAGCGGTAGTAGCCCTTGAGGTTCGCGTCGAGACGGATATTCGACCACTGCTTTTGGTACTGCACCCCGAGTTCGGCCTTGTAGGCATGCTCGGCACGCAGGCTGTCGTTGCCGAGTTGCGTCGCCGAGTGGTAGTAGAGGTCGGTGAAGGTGGGCAGGCGCAGGGCGCGGGCGGTATTGAGATAGAGCGAGAGCCCATGCACAGGGCGATAGGAGAGGTCGAGACTATAGGACCAGTCGGCTCGGAAAGCGGTGTTGTAGGTGCCGCCAACAAGTGCCGAGAGGGAGACCTTGCTCCAATGGGCGGTCTGCTGGAGGTAATAGTTGACAGTCAGACGATTATGCTCGCCGAGGGTGTTGGACGTGATGTAGGCATCGCGCAGGGTGAGCCCCACGGAGGTGGTGCCCCACGAC
>CAKUUM010000037.1 GCA_934692905.1 uncultured Bacteroidales bacterium | reverse complement strand
TTGGTGTATTCACCTATTTACCATGGCGTGATAGACAAGTGTCCGGATATCAACAAGATGTATGAAATGTATGGCACACTTGCTACGAAGCACCATCTTCCCATTCTAAATTACATTGATATGCCCTTGTGCACCGACACCGCCTATTTCTACAATGCCACCCACCTCAATCGCCAAGGTGCTATAATCTTCACTACCTGTCTCGCACAAGACATTGATTCAATGGGGGTTGCTAATCATTTTACACAACAAAGGCAATACAAATAGCATATTTTTACTCCCGATTTTCCGTAAAAATCGGGAGTAAAAAGAGTATCAATACATCCTGATAACCTCTCGGCAAGGTCAGGGGAATCACATACTAATCACATACTAATCACATACACTTAACCCGAAAAGGATACGGCAAAAAGTCGTCAGGATAACTCTTGAGATAGTTCAAGAAACAGATACAGCGATAGAAGTGGAGATGGAGAAGGGTATAGATACAGGCGTAGGTACATAAAAAAAGTAAGCGCGCTGTCACAGCGAACTTACTTCCTATGAAAAACACTATTTATTAAATAACACAATTACTTGCGCTTTCTCTTATTCAGTATAATCCACAATATAACCACTTATTATCAAATCATTATTTCTCTTCATTGTTCATGATGACCAACTTGTAGCCTTTGCCATGCACACTCATAATCTTTACAGGGCTTCCCTCTCCGAAGTAGTTGCGCAGGTGATTGACATACACGCTGAGCGAACGCGAGTTGAAGTAGGTGTCTGTTCCCCAAAGACTCATCAATATGCGGTTTCTTTCTACGAGATTGTTCATGTTCTGACAAAGCATCAGGAGCAGTTCGTTCTCGCGGGAACTGAGATGTTTCCCGTCCAGTCTCTGGCGGATACTATCGAAGTGTACGCCTGCGAGGTCAAACTCCAACTCTCCATCTCGTTGCCCTGCACGGTAGCGGCGCATAATAGCCTCTATCTTCAGAACCAATATCTCCATGGAGAACGGCTTTATCATATAGTCATCACATCCTAATTGGTAAGCACGGATGATATCCTCCTTGTCGGATTTCGATGTCAGGTACAGAACCGGAATCTGGTTGTTGCAGTCACGTAGTATTTTCAGCAACTCAAGACCGTCCATATGCGGCATCACAACATCAGACAGAAGGAGGTCGTAGTGCTTTTTGGAAAGTATATCCCATCCTTCTTTCCCATCGGAACATGCATCTACCATATAGCCGCGAGCACGCAAATAATCTGCTGTAACGGACTGGAGATTGATGTCGCTCTCCAAAAGCAATATACGGGTTGTCTTTGTCATAACTTCAAATTACAAATACGTAGAGACACTAACAAATACTATGCCAAAACTGATTCTCTCAATAAAAAATGTGATTTTTATGACATTTTTATCGGATTACCGAGATTTTTCCCGATGAGATACGCCGTTTCTCGTTCTCAAGGAAGGTGTAGATGTAGGTCTGGTTGCCATTTGGCAGGTGACATTCTGCCTGCGGGTTGGCGACATCTATCAGCCGTTCTGTACCTTCCGACGAGATAACAACGGTGGCATCATTCTGGTCGGACTCGGGTACGGGTGCGTAGAATACGAGTTCACCGCGTTGTGTATAGACGGCGACAAACACATTCTTGCGGAGAGTGGCGAATATCACTTGGTCCGTACCTGCGATATGCTTGACAAGCACGTCATTGGCTGTCGGGGTTGCGGCGGTATTGATGGTGGAGGCTGCAAACCACACGTGGTACTTGCGTGCCTCGCCCGATGCCGCAGTGCAGGTGATGATACAGGTATCGCCCACAGGCACTTCCTTGATATTGACATCTGCGTGCACGGACACAGCCTCGGCAGTCACCTTGGGTGTTGTACCTCCCTCGCCTATATAATAGGTGTAGAACGTACGCTCCGGGTCGAAATCCACAATGGGCATATCGTCCAGATATATCATGCGGATGGTATTTTCAGTATCTGCCGTGATAACTTGGTAGATGATATAGGTACGGATGGTGCCGTCTTGTGCGGTTACGGTGACGATGATGGTAGTGCTGCTCTCCGCACCCACAGTGACTGTTGCCAGCGAGTCGGAGGCTACGCAGCGTATGTCATTCGCCGTGGCAAGCATGGATGAGTCGGTATCTGCCGTATATACAATGGTGTACTCGGTGGTGTCAGGGCTGAAATGTGGCAGCAGTGTGTCGCGCACATACAGGGCGGTCAGCGTAGCATCGTTGTTCTTGGCGGTGGTAAAAGTGATGGTGTATGCACACTGGTCGAACTCGTTGGGGGCGGTCACGGTGATGGTCACAATTTGCTCGCCCGTGTCCGGCAGTTCATGCAGGGTCAGTTCGATTTGTTGTTCGTCATCGGCTTTGACAGGAGTGATAACGGGCAGCGAGTCGGTGCCGTAAGGCAGCGTGATGGCGTAGTCGTAATGGGTCGGGTCAAAGTCAATGCTGTAACCATTGCCGAGGGTTATGTCCTTTAGGTTGGCATTATCGGACTTCGTACGCTCGAAGACAAGGGTGTAGGTCTGGCGTGTCAGGTCCTCAGCAGTCACGGCAACGCGTACCGTATCTTGGTTCATGTTTATCTCCACCACTTGGGCATCTTCTTTCTTTATGACGGTGATAACCGGTATAGAAGTGGCATTGGCAGGCAGGGCAACCCTGTAGGAGAACCGTTCGGAGTCGTAATCGGATAGGTTCTGCCCGCCGACGAGAATCATATTGAGTGTCGCGTCCGACGATAACTCCTGCGGGAAATGAATGGTGTATATGCGCCGCATACCATTACCGGCAACAACTTCTATGTCGGCTTTCTTGCCGAGAGACTTGGTGGTGATGGAGTCGATGGAGTAGGTGGTGCGTATTGTCTGATAAGGGTCGCCTTGCAGGGCGTATATAGCCGGCAGTTCGGTGGTTTGTGCCGACACCGTGTACCAATACTCTGTGGTGGCGGCGCGGAAGTTGTCTATCGGCTTCTCGTTGATGTATATCATCTGCAGTGTATCCACATCCGACTTGAGTATATCGTAGGCCACGGTATAGTAGTTGCTCCTGCCGCTTTCTGAAGTGACAACAAACTGGCGTACAAGGCGGTTGGCGGACGCTTCCACGGTGTCTTGGCGGACGTTCTGCCAGTCATCGGCTGTGTTCCAACTCAGTTCGGGGAAGGCTGTAGTGCCTACGGGCAGCGACAGCGAGTAGTAGAATTTGTTCGGCGCAAAGGCATCGATAGGCATACCGTCTGTGTAAATCATACGCAGAGTGTCTGCATCCGACTGCGTGAATTGGAACAGCAGCACATATGTGGATGTGGCAACGGAGTCCTCGGCAAGCACTTGCACCGTGGCTCTGCGAGTGGCGGAATCTATGTTGAGTGCAGTGATTTGCTGCTTGGCTTCCGCCTTTTGTGCCACTATTTCGGGCAGGGTATGGGTGCCGACGGGCAGTACTACCTGATAGAAATAGTATGCGGGGTCAAAGTTCGGCAGCGAGTCTCCATTGAGGTATATCATGCCCAAGTTGGCGTTTGCCGAAAGGGGTACGCTGAAATCAAGCGAATATCGGTTGGTGGCGATGCCGTCTGAAGCGGTGACATCCAGATAGATAGTCATACCCCGCGAGGAAATACTGACATTTTGTCCCTCTACCCGCATAGTGGCAGACACTTCGGGCAGCGTGGTGGTACCCGACGGCAGATGAATGGAGTAGGAGTTTTGCATGGGCGAGAAGGTCAGTTTGGGATTGAGTGCGCGCTCAAAATCCACGAACGACATGCCGTCCAGCAGTATGTTGGCAAGGGTGGCATCGTTGGATTGGGTCTCTGTGAATACATCCACTGTATAGTCTTGCGTTGTGGCTCCGTCTTGTGCTGTCACGTGCAGCACATAGCCTGCGTCATTGGCGGGTTGGAGTATGACGGTCTGATAGTTGTCCTCGGAGGTCCATTGTATATCCGCTTGTTCTTTCTCCGAGCGCACGGAGTAGTAATGTCTGCCCGCCTCGAATCGCTGGACAGGTACGTCATTGACAATGATACCCGTCAGGTCGGCATTATGACTGGGTTCTGCCTGTATGTTGATGGTATATTCCTTCACTTTGCCATCCTCGGAAGTCACGGTGAGATACGTGGGCGTCTCCAGACTTCCTGCGGACAATTCCACTTGCTGCGCATGATGTCCCGCTGTGTATGTGAGCGAAGGCATCTGAGGTTCTGCTGTTTTGATGGCAGGTGTAGGCAGAGTGATGGTGTATTGCTGTATAGCAGGGTCGTAGTTGGGTATTTCGTTACCGTCAAGGAATATGCTGCTGAGTGTATTGTCAGGCGATAGCACGGGCAACAGACGGATAGTATAGGGCGTGCCTGTAGTGCCGTCCGGGGCGGTGACTCCGATAGTATAGGTGCGTGATTCGGCATCGAAAGTCGTGTTCACTGTTTGACTTTCTTCTGCTTTTACGATAGACATATTGACGCACGAGTCTGTGTGCAGTTGGTAGTTGCTGACAGATGGTGCAAAATCGCCATAGGTCTGCCCGTTCAGTAGGATAGATGCCAATCGCGTATTGGCAGAGAGCGCAGTGGGGTAGGTGATGGTATAGGTGTGGCTTTCCGTGCCGGATACCTGCCATTGCATATGGGTGGGTGTCTGTACGAAGACCACAGAGTCTTGCGCATCCGTGCGGACAAAGGCGGCATACGTGGGGCGCGCCAATGTATAGTCGTAGCGGTCTGCAGAAAAGTCAGAATAGATATTGTGGTTTAGTTCCAACTCCTGTAGTGTACCTGCTGTGGTATGCTCGGGGTATGTCAGGGAAACAATATAGGTGTTCTTTTTGCCTGTTTCGGCTGTTACCTCAAATCGGACTTGCTTTGGGCTGGATACCACGTGTATGGTCTGTCCCTCTGCCTTCTTGCTGGGCATCAGGTTTGCGGCTTGGTCGGCGGCAACGGAGTATTGGAATACATCGGGGTCAAAGTCGGCAATGCCGGCAATGGTTGCCAATGTGGCATCATCTGACAGGTCTGTGACAAAACGTACACGATACGTCTTTGGCTCACCCGACTCGGGCTGAACGGTGATGGTATATACAGAGTCTGCATAGGATGTGGTGATACTCTGCAGGCTGCTTGCAGGTACAGGGTACACCGACGGCAGATGCCGTGTGTCAGAGGTCAGATGGATGGTGTAATCGGCGGTATCAAGGCTGAATATGTCCGTCGAGTCCGCATAGAGGGCTTTGAGTGCCGTACGGGTATCTAACGGACGACGGACTTCCAGCGTATAGAGGGTGGACGACCCGTCCTCGGCGTAGTTCGTAATCACGGCACGGCGTACACCGTAGTTGCCGTTGATAGTCTCTGCCTGCCAAACCACGCGTTGTGCCTGGTCGGATACTTCGCCCATGAACGAGAGTTGAGGTACAGCCGTGTATTCGGGGTCTGTGAGTGTCACTGAGAACACTTTCCCGTTCATTGTGGCAGGAATACCATTGACCTTCAATGCGGACAGGGTACTGTTGTAGTGCAACTTGAACCAATCTACATAGAGTTCTGCGCCTCCGGTGGCGCCAGACGATTCATTGGTGGCATCCACTGCTATGTTCATGCCGGTAATGTGTTTGCCGTCAAGAGCCAAAGGTTGCGTGTGTGTGATATAACTGCTGCTTGTATTAGTCTGTTGGTAATCAAAGTTATATGTTACATCTTTCTCGTTTTCTACACCCTTGAAGCGGTAGGCGAATAGTGCACCGTTGCCTTTCTTTGCCTTGTATTGGTAGTTCACCGAGATGGCATCGGGTGTATTGTGAAAGCGGATATAGTCGGATATATCGTAGTGTGTCTTGTTGTCCACAGCCATACTTCCTGACAATGACCCCAATGTGATAATGGCAGGTAGCGCACCGCCGGCAGCAGACCAGTACTTGGTCTTGAGTCCGACTGAGGATTCTGTTGCTTTCACCACCTCTGCACCGGTCTTGGAGCAGGATATCACGCACACCTCATTGAAAAAGTCTGCGGGCACTTGCCAGCCGGCAGGCTTCGTGCCTCCGTTATATTTGGCTGTCTCCCATTCTGTGAAATCGGCGTTGGGTATGATCTCGTTCGGGTAGTGGAAGAATATGGTGTAGGTATTGGAATATTCGCCTTTTGATACAATTGCCTGCCAATGCCACTGGTCGTTGGCGGTACGTCGGTATTGTACATCGCCTGCCTTTGTATAGTCCACATTGGGCATAGAGGTTGAGGTTGTGCAATTCACGATATAGGTGAATCGATTCTTGTCAAAACCTGCTATGGGCTTCCCGTCAATGGTTATGCTCTCCAACACAGCGGGGTTTTGTGTATCCAACTGCGGAATAAGGGTATATACATGGTCCGGGTCATTGGGGCGGTTGGAACGCACCGTAATAAATGTGGTATCGGTCACACCACCCGGTTGAATCCACACCGTCTGCTCATCAAATGCTTTCGCATAGTCCACGGTCAGCGTGCGTGTGCCGTATGGCAGTGCCACTGTCAGTTCTGTACCGCGCACATCCAATTGTTCACCTGTCTCGCGTATCGCGAGGCTGTCCAGCAGGTTGGATGCCGTGGCAAGACTGTCTTCAAAAAGCACGGAATATGTGCGCTTGTCCCCGTTTTCTGCCGTCACGGTGATGGTGTTCGGCTGACCCATAGGGCGAAGGAAATACTCTGTCTGCTGCTCGGTCTCAGCTTTCGCGAATGTGATAACGGGAGATTGCTTGGTCTGATAGGGTAGCATCACGGTATAGTCTGTCACGTTCGGGCGGAATGTCAGTTGTGCAATTTCCGAGTTGAGATACATGTCCTCTAATGTGGTATTGGCGGACTTGCGTACGGGGAAGGCAATCGCATAGGTGTTGCTTGTCGTGCCGTCGGCAGCCTCCACGCGGATGGTGGTGGTGCCATTCACGCTGCTATAGCATGTCGTGATGGTCTGGTTGGGCAACTGTCCTACCGCAAACACGTTGGGCACAACGCTTGTGCGCCATGGCAGAGTGTCGGTATATTGGAACAGGGTGGGTTGGAAACCCTTCATGCTCACGCCATTCACCATAATATCTGCCAACAGCGCATTGCTCGACTTCACGCGCGCGTACTTTATAATATATGTCTTCGTGGCACCGCTTTCTGCTACCACCGATACCTGCTGCTCATTGGCATTCACGTCTGCCGCAATGATATTCTGCCCGTTGCGGGGTGTGTAGGTCAGTCGCGGCAGTGGTGCACCGTCGTCTATCGACAGCGTGTACTCGGTCCTGTCGGGGTCGAAGGCAATGTCATGCCCGTCCACACGTATATCTTGCAGACGCGCATCGTCATATTTCGCGATGCGGAAGGCAACGGTATAGGTCGCCATTGCGCCGGTCTCTGCCACCACGGTGATGGCCATCTTGTTCTCTTCGGCCTGCCCGAAGTATATCACTTGTTTGTCATTCCCGCGCCTATAGGTCACCACCTGCGGCTGGCTGCCTGCGGGCAGGTCAATCACGTAATCGTGTTGCGAAGCCGTATAGCCTGCCATCGGTTTCCCGTCAAGCAGTATCGCGCTCAGCGCACAGTCGTTGGACACTTGGCGCGTCAGGCGAATCGTATATACCGCCGTGGCCTGCTCGCTCTGCACATACAGGGCAACGTTCTCCCCGTTGCGCAGCACCTGAACGGTCTGTCCTTCCTCAGCCGTGTAGGTTATTGCCGGTAGGGCATCCGTATACGCCAGTTCGTAGTTCGTGCGGTTGGGGCTGAAGTCCTGCAGCGGCTTCCCGTCCACGAAGATGGCTTGCAGTTGTGCCGCTGCCACGGCTTCTGCCGTGAACGTGATGGTGTATATGTTGGCGGCACCGGTCTCGGGTGCCACGCGGATTTGCGCAGTCCCTGCGGCATACGGCGATGTGATGGTCACTTGTTGTCCTGCCTCTTTCTCCACCGTGATAACGGGGCAGGTGGCGCCTGTCAGCGGGCGGGTATAGTTCAGTATGGTTTTCTCAAAGTTGTCAAGCGGCTTGCCGTCGAGGTATATCATGCGCAGAAAAGCGTTCTCCGACTTCTTGATAATGAATGTGATAGTGTACGTGCGTTTGTCCCCGTTCTCCGCTGTCACGGTGAGGGTGTGGATGTTGTCTTCGCACATGCTGAGCACTTTCTGCGACTCCTCGCTCTTGTCGTACGTGACACTCGGTATCGTGCTGATGCCCTCCGGCAGCGGGTACGTGTATTCGGTCTTGTCAGCAGCAAAACCCTCCAGTGGTTTGCCCTCCACGTAAATCATGCTGAGTGCCGTGTTGGCGGATGTGGCTACGCGGAAATGCAGGATATACGTTCTGCTCGCCCCTGTTTGTGGGCGCACGGTTATCTTGTAGTCGTCTTCCACGTTGCTCCCCTGTCGCACCGTAATGGTCTGATACTCATCGTTTGGCGTATAGGTGACCACGGGTTGGCGGGTTGTACCTTGCGGCAGGTGGATGGTGTACTCCAACTGCTCCTTGTTGTACCCCTCCAGGGGCTTGCCGTCTATGTATATCATCTGCAACGTCGCGTCGCTTGCCTGATTCACCGAGAACGCTATTTGGTAGATGGTGGTGTTGCCGTTGCCTGCTGTCACGGTGATGCGGGTCGTACCGTTCACGCCGCCGGGGATGACGTTCACGCTCTGATACTCGTCATTCTTCACGGGCTCGATGCTTGGCAACTCCGTCGTGCCGATGGGCAGTGTGTAGGCGTAATCCGTCTTGTCGGCAGAGAACCCTTCAAGGTCTTTCCCGCCGATACGGATACCTTTCAGCGTGGAAATCTCCGACTTCAGCGTGCTGAACACTATCTTGTACACCGTCTGGTCGCCGCTGGCTGCGGTCACCGTCACGCGCGTCGTGCCGTCCAGTCCGCCTTCTGCTACACTGACGGTCTGGTAATCATCGCCTTGCTCAAATGTGATGGCTGGCAGTTTCGTCGTGCCCATTGGCAAGGTGACGTAATAGGTCAGGTTGTCAGGCTGGAAATCAGTGATATAGCCTCCCTCCACTTGCAGGTTCTTCAGATAGGAATAGGTCGAAGCCTCCAGTTTGATATTCAGTTTATACACCTTCGGCACCTTGTTTCCGGGCGTAGTCACTGCCACTTGATACGTCCCTCCGTCCAGATTGGCGGGGGCTGTGTACGTGATGGTCTGTGCTCCTTCGGGGTATGCGGACACGCCCTTCACGGTTGGCATCTGGGTGGTTCCTGTGGGCAGCGACACGCGGTAGATGGTCTGCGACGGGATAAACCCGGGTATCGACTTGCCGTTCACCAATATGTCTTTCAGAGTGTTGTCCGACAACTGCTCCACCGAGAATCGTATCGTGTAGGTGGCTGTCGTCTTCTTGTCGGCTGCGGTCACGCGGATGGTGGCGGTCCCTGAGGTGGATGTCGCCTGCGTAATCTCCACGGTCTGTGCATCTTCCGCGGCATCAACGCTTACCACAGGTGTCTCTGTTGTGCCGTAGGGCAGGGCTGCGTTGTAGGCGAATATGCCGCCATTGAAGCCGCTGATGGCTTTCCCGTTCACGTATATATTGGCGAGTTTGGCATTGGTGCTTGCCTCGCGCACGAACTTGATGCGGTAGGTGCTGCTCGACTTGCCGTCTTCAGCCTTCACCGTAATCACTGTGGGCGCTCCGTCAATCGCACCCTGCTGGATGTTTATCTCGTCTCCCGACAGCAGTCGTCCTGTAAAGTTGGCGGTCTTACCCGCTGCATTCGTCAGTGCTCCCGCACCGCGGTACGCCTCAATTTTGGGGATGCTCGTCGCACTTCTGCCTAACGAATAACTCTGTTCCTCACTGCTGTAGGGGTCGAAGCCGCGCCACTCCTTGTCATCGATGTAAATCTTCTGTATCTTCGACGAGTAAATCAACTCCACATCGTCCACATACAGCGAGTTCCCTGCGTACAAACCGCTGTTGGCGCGGAAGTTCGGGTAGTTGCTTGCCGAGAAGATGATGTTCATCATCGTCGGCACATCGCTGTTCATATAATATATAGGTACGCGGATATTCGTCCACTCGCCGTATTCTTTCTTCTCGCGCCACATGCCTTCGGCTATCTGGTTGGCTATCTGGTCTGTACCGCACTCGTTGCCGTCCAACGCCTGACGCACGTCGCTCTCCTCGTTGGTCTTGCTCACCGACGTGCATTTGCCGTTTTTGCCCTTGTACTTGCTGCTCTTGGCGGTCCCCGACCATGCGTAGTACAGCAGGTAGAAGTCCTCGCGTGTCACATTCGAGCCCGTACGTTTTATCCATACCGACATCGTGTCCGGGCGGTATTTCCAACTGATACCGCCTTCCGTGCCTGCCGTTGCCTCGCTCACGGAGGTCAGATTTTTGATATACACCCACGGCTGTCCCAGCGAGAAGTAGCCGGGCGACACCTCCGTGATGCCGGCGGCGCCCACACTCTGGTCTTGCACCATCACGCTGGCAGAGCCCGTATGCCCTGCCTCCTTGTGCGCAAAGTTGAACTTGAATCCGAACTGCGTCACGTTGCTCACGTTCCAACTGGCGGGTTGGGCATTGCCGTCAAACGCGGCGCCGCTCCAGTCCTCGAAACCGGCATTCGGCACTTGTTGGGCATGTATGGTGGAATATATGCTGCTCAGGGCAACGAGAATGGCGAGGTAGATTTTCTTCATAATCTGTATTTGTTTGCAATCAATTGTAGTACCTTGGGGCGGGTGTCAGATACCTTCTGTTAAGGTATTCTGTAAAAAAACGACACAAATACCCCCAAAAAACGGCACAAATTTAATGCAAACATTCCGAATAGGCAAATCCCAAAGGCTCACCCCCTGCGTTTTATTAACAGCGGTCATCTTTTTCGTAAAATTTGACACCTTTTTACGCCTCATGGGATTATTCCTTTGGCGGATTATGTTGTGTGGACGATGTGCACCGCGGTCAGTTCGGAACGAACTGTTTGACTATGCTGTGCACGTGTGGTGACGACGCGTCTCGCGTCGTTATTATATGAACATTGCGCATTAAGCATTGAGAATTGCGCATTGTTTGTCGGGCTAACTGTATGAGATTAGTATGAGATTAGTATGTGGTTAGTATGTGATTAGTATGTGATTCCGCCGACCTTGCCGTGAGGATATAGCGGGGACACCACGAAGATATGCCGCCCCCGCTATACATATCAGTCTTTACTCCTTACTCCTTATTCCTTACTCCTAACAACAAAAGTGATTATACGCCCTCAGGTAGTGCCTCAACTCCGACAGCAACTGTTGCGACTCCTGCAGGATGTTCAGATACAGCCACGCTGTCTGCTGGGGCAGTGTCGCAGCATCTGCGGCGGTCATCGTGGTCAGCCGGTCAAGGTGCTTCTTGCGTAGCGCGGACAACTGGTTCTTGTACACCTCAATCTCCGCAGTGAGTGCCTTTACCTCTGCCTCCGTACCGCGGTACGTCTGCAACGCCTTCTCGAAGTACCCGACAGTCTGTGCCGACACCATCCTCAACTCATCCGCCAAGTCCTCGGGCAGCGGACTGAAACCGTTGTCCAGGTGGTCGCAGCACGGCACGGCGATACGCCTGAGCCCGTACAACATCTGCTCGCCCGCATTCGAGTCCAAGTGGAACCACGTGTTCTTCTCCAACGCCAGTGTCGGGTCGATACTCCGCAGCCCCACCAACTCCCTTGAGCGCAACTTACGCTTGTACAACTGCATGTCTTTCAACTGCTTGCACGTCTTTCTTAGCCCGTGCAGGTCTTCCCCGCATATCTCATCGCACGTCTGCGCGTACATCTTCTCCGCCCGACCTAATATATATGCCGTCCCCATCGTGTGCAGCCGCCGCAACTGTTCCCATTTCTCCGCTGGGGTCTTCGCAGCCACTAGTGCTTGGTAGCACTCGTCTAATGCCGTCTGTTGCTCATCGGGCTTCGCCTCTTTGTGCAGCCCGTGCCAGAGGGCGAACATCACAGCCACTACCAGCAAGCCAATCACCACGACGCCGCCCCAGTAGCACAACAGGCACACCACGCCCGCTGCTACAAACGCTATCGCAGCCGTCATAAACCAGCCGCCTATCACTGACAGCACGCCTGTTATCCTATAGACAGCCGACTCCCTGGTCCACGCCCTGTCCGCCAGCGATGTACCCATCGCCACGATGAACGTGATGTAAGTGGTTGATAATGGCAACTTTAGCGATGTACCCATGATTATCAGCAGTCCGCCCAGCACAAGGTTGACCGATGCGCGGATGAGGTCGAAGGCTGCCCCGTCTTCCATGATGGCTTCCTGCGTGTTGAACCGCGAGTCTATCCATTTCACCATGCGCCGAGGCAACACATTCTCCACAGCCGATGACAGGTGTTGTGCGCTCCGCACGATGCTTTTTGCCACTCTGCTCCCGCCGAACATCTCATCGCCCTCCGCCTGACGGCTCAGGTTCACCGAAGTCTGCACCACTTTCTGTGCTTTCGACGACTTCACCAATGCCAATACCATAATCAACCCCGCCGCGATAAGGAAGTATATCGGCGTGGTGGCAGGCTCATTCAATGCGCCCATCATGTAGGTTGCCGCGTCAGTGCCGTGCGCAGCAAAGTCCGTGTATGTCGACAGTGCAGCCAATGGCACGCCCACGAAGTTCACAAGGTCGTTGCTCGCAAACGCCATCGCCAGCGCAAATGTGCCGAACAGCACAATAATCTTGAACACGTTCACATGCATCAGATACAGCACCTCCATCAGCACGCAACTCACCACAAACAATCCCCCCATCAAGGCTGCCGTATGACCTTCTATCCACATCGTGATGTCCGTGGGCACAAGCGGACTTTTGGCTACCACTTTGATAAACACGAAGTACAGTATCGCCGAGATACTGATGCCGCCGAACAGCCCCACAAACCACTTCAACCGCGGCGTATAATTGAAGGTGAACAGCAGTCGCGTCAGCCATTGCACCACGGTGCCGACCACAAACGCGATGCCCACACTCAGGAAGATGCCCAATATCACCTCCAATGCTTTGCTCGTATTCAGCAAATCCGAGAACGCAAGCATCCCTGTGCTATCGCTTGCAATCTTGAGGCACGACAGGCAGAACGTGCCGCCCAGCAACTCGAACACCAGCGACACCGTCGTGGATGTCGGCATACCCATCGAGTTAAACAGGTCAAGCAGCAGCACATCGGTCAGCATCACCGCCATGAAGATGCACATCAGTTCCTTCATGGAGAACGCTTCCGGCTGGAAGATTCCGTGCCGTGCGATGTCCATCATACCGTTGCTGATGGCGGCGCCTATGAAGATTCCGAGGGCTGCCACTATCATGATTGTCTTGAACTTGGCGGCTTTGCTGCCTACGGCGGAGTTGAGGAAATTGACTGCATCATTGCTCACGCCGACCCACAAATCGATGATTGCCAGCGCAAACAAAAAGATAATCATCACCAAATACATCGTATTCATACCTTTTTTTCTTTCATTATTTACAATTCATAATCCGTAATTGTTTGAGAGTGGCAACATTATTTTGGAGTAGCAACCTATCCGACAACTTAATGTATGGCAGTTGATGGTATCAAGTCTTTTCTCCTTTTTCCTTATTCCTTACTCCCCAATTCCATTCTTCTTTTCTCGCCACAAAATTACCGCGTCTTTGTTACGCGGATATGTAGAAATTGTGAAGAAATTGTTAAGCCCCTATTTTGTGGCTACCGGGAACATGTACGCTAGTGGGCTCTACGCAAGCCTGTTGGTGCTATCAGGGACGCGGACGCTTGCAGGGTCCCTGTAAGCCCGTGGGCGCAACGGGGTGCTCTCTCGTCCGCGGACAGTTTGGTACAAACTGAGTGGATTCGTCTTGTTTATGGAGGTGTGAATGGATTCGCTGTGCTTGTGGGGACGTGAAGCGTAAGGCAGGTGCGCATTGCGCACTGGTGCCGTAGCGACAACGAAGCCCTGCGGGCTGAGTAGAACTCCTAATCGTCTCGCGTCGTCATTCTCTCCTCGCTCAACTTTCAACTCCAAACTCTCAACTGCGCTCAACTCTCAACCCTCAACTTCTTTCAACTCTCAACTCCATACTTTCTCGTGCCAAGAGTATGACATTAGTATGTGATTAGTATGTTATTAGTATGTGATTAGCGAGAGGATAGCGAGAGAATGTTGGGGGACTACGCGGCTCGTGTCGTCATAGTATATAGAAAATTCAGAGGACATACCGGTTCCTCGATGGTATATAAATCGTAAATTATTTTGTATATATGTAAACGTTTTACTACCTTTGCACCTGAAATGGGTACCTGATAAGGGGTATATGCCCGTTTCTTTGGATTCTATCTACGCCGAAGCAATCGTATCAGGGCGTGCGGGTCTCTTTTGCAGGACAAGCATATAGCCGTCTGATAAGGTTGAGGGTTAGAGGGGTTCATTACATATAGAAAGGGCGTTTATTGACGCTTTGTTGTAGATACTGGAAAGATTCGCAACCTTATTTGTATCAAAAACCTACACAAAGTAACAATAGATGCCTACGGGTATGACATTCATACTCGCCCTGCTGTTCCTTGGCAGGCGGGTTGTCATATCGGCGTAGGTTTCATTGTTGTTTATAGTTTTTGATAGGTTAGCGAAGACCTCCGGTATTGTAAGCAATAGATGAGGACTGCGCTTTTTTGTGTATATACGTCATCATGTATGCACACGAACGGCGCAAGCAACAAGCAATACGGAGTATGCCGAAAAGCCGAGTGAGTAGGCACAAACTAACATCTATAAAACAATGAAAAGAACCGTGTTATTCGCCACTGTAGTGGCAATGTCGTTGGCAGTTGTTATGCCGATGAATGCGCAGAGCCGCAAGGAAAAGAAAGCCGCCGCCAAGGCACAATGGGAGTTGGAGCAACGCCTCAAAGCCGAAGAAACCGAACTCCGCCACCAAATGTATGTGGACAGCATGAAGAATGTACAGAAAAAACAGGAAGCAGAAGCCGCCAAAGCAGAAGCCGAGCAGGCAAAGCGGGAGGCAGAAGCCGAGTACATCCGCAAAAGGCAAATGGTTTCAGAAATGCCTTGTCAATGTTATGATGACTCATTATGGTTCTATGCTACAGGAGTGAAACGCTTCAAGGCAAACCAAATCAATCTGACACCGACAACGTTACTTCGTTCTACTCGTCAACAACTGTTGCAGAAGTTGCAAGGTAAGTACCAGCAAGTAATAGATGACTATTTTGACCAAATGGAAACCGAAGACGGTGAATATGCACGTCAGCATATAGAAAGTGCAGGACGCCAAGTTATGCAGCAATTGGTTGGTGATACGTATGAAGTATGTCGTAAACAAACCCAAATTCCGGATGATGAAGGCTATTTCACTATGTATATGGCTATCAAAGTCAGCAAAAAAGAAATAATAGAAAAAACTATTAATTCATTACGAGAAGAACAAGAGATGAAAATTCGTTTCAATGAAAAGCAGTTCCGTGACAGCGCGTTCAAGGTGTTTGAAGAGAATAAGGAACAAGCATACGAAGAGTTCAAAGGACAACAACAATAATAAATATCAACTATAAGAATTATGAAGACAATAAAATTCACGACCATACTTATGGTTATTGCATTGGGCGTACTTGTCGCCAATGCTCAAACTCCGATGGATGATAGATTGGCGGCATTAAAGGGAAGACAGGCTCTCAATGATGGCGCTTTTGAATCGCAATGTACTGTTTTTGACGATGAACAATGGTACACAGCCTTCAATGAGAAATTAGGTGTTGAGGGAGACCCGCAATTGGCAAATAGTCTGCTCCGCTCCTGTCAGGAACAATTAAGAGACAAACTGGCAGGTAAAGTTCAGGCTATCACTACTGCTTATTTTGACCAAATGGACATAAATGGCGATAGTCAGGCAGCCGAGCATATTGAAGGTGCTAGCCAAATGGCTGTTGAACAATTTGTTAATGAGACCCAAGAGTATTGCCGTAAAAAGACTGTTTCGTATGATCAACAAGGAAAAATCATTCTATTTATGGCTATCCGTGTCAAGAAAGCGGACATATTGCAAGTAATGGAAGATGCCGTTAAGAACGATGCAGAAGCAAAAACCCGTTACAATGAGCAGAAGTTCAGAGAAGCGGCATTTACGGTATTTAATGGGGACAATCAACAATAGATGAGCATGAAAAGAATACTTGTATTATCTCTGTTTACTGTTCTGGTTTCTTCGCTTGCATATTGCCAAGCGGAGAAACCGAGTTGGGCAGTCAGTCCTGTACATTTTGAAGGAAAGGCTTCCAAACTTGTTACCATTAGCGACTATGGCATAACCAAAGAGGACGTGAGAGAGCGTGCCTTCAAAGCATTGGAAGAAGGCGGTCGGCAACTCAATGAGGGGTACCGTATCATTGAGGAGTTTTGGGAGTTCAAAGGACAATGGGCATACGGATATTTCTTGGTGCAGGTAGCGAACGAACTCACTTGCAAGAATTGGGAACATATAGAAATGCATACTACCAAATATCCGTTCTCTGCCCGCTGCTTCGTTCCTGGTATGGCTCAAATTTATAAGGGAAGCAAAGCAAAAGGAGGTACTATCATTGCAGCAGAAGCACTCGGGGCAGTTGGCATCGTGACAGGTTTCAGCATGATGGCATCGTATGATGCGCTGATGCAGGAAGACCCTAAGCATATTACAGAATATGCTGACTATGCAGATACTTGGCAGAACGTCGGTTGGGGATGTGTTGCCTTTACCGCTGCAGTTTACATCTATAATATCATAGACGGTGCAGTTGCTTCTGGTAAAAGACATATCCAGATTGGCTCGAAGAGTTACGATTATGCAATAGCACCTGTGGCTACGCCACGTGGTGATCTAGGGCTGGCTATGCAAGTTAAATTTTAATCAAATAAGGAGATTTTGTCACAATGAAAAAGTTATTGTATTTGGCAGTAATATGCTGTTGTTTACTATTGTTCGTGGGATGTAAGAAAAGGGTTGTTGTTACAGGGGTTACGATTTATGGCACCGTATATGATTCAGCATCGTTTTCCCCTATTCAAGGTGCTATGCTTACATTACAACCCGGTGGTAGGAGTTGCTATACAGGTAGCGATGGGGCGTTTAATTTTGAAGAAGAATTAGACCCGCTACAATATACCATTACCGCACAAGCATTAGGGTATCGTTCCGACAGGAAAACAGTGAAACTAGCCCCTGGGGAGAGTTCCGAAGTGACATTTGCATTAAAAAAAGAATAATAAAAAGCAATGAAAAAACTACTTTACATCTTGTGTTTCATAGGATTGTTATTCAACTATCAGTCATGTACGCGCCCCGATGTGGAAACTTATGGCAGTTTGTATGGAGTGGTAGCGGACAAGACGACTGGCGAACCTGTTGCATCGGCATGGGTGGAACTGCTACCGATAGGCTTAAAGTCTGTTACGGGCAGTGAGGGACAATTCGAGTTTACGCAGTTGGAGCCCCAAAATTACACTCTGTATGTTACGAAGGCGGGATACTCTGACTATACAAGCAACATTGTATCCGTAATTGCCGACCAAATAGTCAAAGTGGATGTACCGATAGAGAAATTGCCCCCGTCATTGCGGGTGGTGAATGACAAAAAGGAAGATATTGATTCACTCAATTTCGGTGGCACGAAAGCGGATATTACCCGCTCTTTCAATATCTTTAATGACGGAGAGAACGCATTGAAGTGGGAAATCACCTATACCGCAGAATGGATTAAGAGTGTCAGCAAATCCTCTGACTCATTGAAAGCAGGTGACACGCAAGCGTTAGTGCTAACTATTGACAGAAGCAAACTCCGTCCTGCAGAAAACATGACGACACTGCACATTACCTCAGATAACGGTAGCAAACAACTCATTATTACCGCATTGGGCGAATCAACCCCAAGGGTGATACTCGTGAATGTTTCCAATGCAGAACTGATGGATTTTGAGGGAAAAATGGAGTTTGAAGGCAGTCCTGCCTACACAGAAGCGGGGTTTGTTTATGGAACGACTCCCCAACCGACTGTTGAAGCCAATAAAGTCGCTTGCTTGGTATCCATTGATTCTACATTTCACTACCGTAGTAACAGGTTTCTCAAGAACACCACTTATTACGTACGTGCTTATGCCATCAACGAAGTTGGAATTGCATATAGTTCTAATGAAATATCATTCACGACTGTTGAGGAGGCTACGAAGGTTATTACAGACCCCGTATCTGATATAGAGGTTACCGATGGCAATGGCAAGGCTGTCTTCAATGCTACCATGCCCAATGTCGGAAAACCTCGTTTCTCCGAGCGCGGCTTTTGTTATACAGACAATTCGGACCCGATAGCCTCCTATGTGGAATATGGTTATGGTGACGTGATTAAAAGTGATGATATACGGGAGAATACGTATAGCGTAGTTGTGGGTAACTTGCAAGCGTCTCGTACCTATTATGTTCGTGCTTACGCCAAGCAGAACGACGGGTACGTGTATGGTGATATGGTGATGTTCAGTACCAATACAACGGTAGCAGCGGTAACCACTACAGCGGCTTCTGATATTACCTATACAGGTGCCACTCTGAATGCATTTGTATCCACAGAGGGTACTCCTGCCTATACGGAACGTGGCTTCTGCTATGCCACACACTCTTCACCAACTATTACGGACACTAAACGTATAGTTAGTGGCAATGGGGTGGGGGATTATTCGTTGACCATTAGTGATTTGGAGCACCAAACCCAGTATTACGTATGCGCGTATGTTATACAGAGCGGAGAACCTATATACGGCAACCAAATCACCTTTACTACCACTTGGGTAGAGCCACATGTTGTGATGTCCGCTCCAACTGATGTTACAGCCACGCAGGCTACTCTTATTGCCAATGTATATGTAGAGGGCGATCCTGCCTATACAGAGCGTGGTTTCTGCTATGCCTTACATTCATCTCCTACCATAGCGGACAACAAATGCCCCGTAAGCGGTAATGGTGTTGGTGAGTTTTCTTATACTCTTCATGGATTAGAACCTCTAACCACATATTATGCTCTTGCTTATGTTATTCAGAACGGTGAGCCCGTGTATGCTATCAATGTGATACCATTTCAAACCATATTGAATACGGCTTCTGTACAAACGCTACAAGTTACCAATGTGGCTTCCGAGACGGCTACATTGCAGGGGAATGTGCTGGCTGCTGGTGATCCTAAATATTGGGAACGCGGCTTCTGTTATGCTACCCACAGCGATCCGACAATAGAGACGGGCGACATTGCTGAGGAAGTAAGCAGTGTCACGGGCAAATACACTATGACGATTAGTGGTCTTCAAAGCGGACAGACATACTATGTTCGTGCCTTTGTGCGCCAAGAGAATGAAATAATTTACGGGCAAGTTGTTTCATTCCAAACCACAGAGGCACCTGTTGTGTACACGAGTAGCGTGACAGATATCAAGGGTGTGGACATAGGATTGGGTACATACCTTGAATATACTGTGCAGTTCAATGGAACAGTTCAAAACGCAGGCACTCCGTCTTATAGCCAAAGAGGTTTTGTGTATAGTACTTATTCCGAACCTACTGTTAGCAATGGTACCAAAGTTGTGGTGCCCGGTACTGGTGTCGGCTCCTTCTCTGCTACAGCAACGGTGCAACATAGTTCTTATCACTATTATGTCTGCGCCTTTGTGCGTGTCGGTAAAGAATATGTGTACGGGAATGTCGTTCAGTTTGATGTCTCTATGTAGAGCGTATTCCGACTATTAAGAAAAGATTCGAAGAATCGATATGAGAACCCGTTATTACCTCTCAGGTCTCATTGCCACCATCTTGGTGGCAATGAGTACTCTCTTTGTTGCATGCGACAAAGACCTCAACGACATTGTCAAATACACAGGCAAAGTGGTGTACATCAACACTACCAACCCTTTCCCTGATTTGGAGGTGCGTCTCACCGATGGCTCCAATGTTTATTGCGTAGAGCATACCGACACCGAAGGTAGTTTCACTCTCACGGTCAAGGTGGCTGAAATATCAGGTGACTACTACATCTTGGTAGGCGACTCCACCTGTGTCCCCAAGAAAGTCGAACTTCCCGGCTACGGACAACCCGAAATCAACTTGGGCACCATCGAAGTCGAAGGTCCCGCTGCCCCCACGGTTAAGACGGCACAGGTAACCAACATCACCTCCAATGCCGCAGTGGCAGGAGGCAGTGTGGAGTCCGACGGGCGTAGAACTATCACGGCTCGCGGTATATGCTATGGCAAGTCACCTTATCCTACCCTCAGCGACCTGTCCACCAAAGAGGGAACTGGCTTGGGCGGCTTCACATCTTCACTGAAAGATTTGGAACGCAACACTGTCTATTACGTACGTGCTTATGCTACCAATGCCATGGGTACAGCCTATGGCGACCAAGTCAAGTTTACCACGCAAGAGGGAATAGCGACTGTCACCACCGATTCTGTGTATAATGTCTCTACCCATACAGCCAAATGCAAAGGGCATATTGATAGCGATGGCGGTTTTCCTGTTACCAAACGTGGTACTTGTTGGAGCAAGCGTCCTGACCCGACCATTGATGACGAAATCACGGAAGACGGTTCGGGATTGGGTGTCTTCACCAGCACGCTCAAGAATCTCAGGGAGAACACCATCTACTATGTCCGCACGTATGCCACCAATGCGACCGAGACTGCCTATGGCGAACAAGTGATTATCACAACGTTGGACGGACTTCCTGTCGTCAAAACGGAACCGGCAAGCAATATCAAAGCCAATAGTATGGTTTGCTATGGCGAAGTTCTCTCCGATTGTGATATTCCTGTTACGGCACGTGGTTTCTGCTATGGCACTAACTGGTATCCGACAATAGAGGATGCCTTGTTCACTACTACGGGCAAAGGATTGGGTAAGTACCAGAGTACACTGAAAGACTTGGACTTTGGCAAGACTTACTTCATTCGTGCTTATGCTACCAACGAAATGGGCACCTCGTATGGCGAACAGATTGAGGTCTCCACATTGAGCGGACTGGCTGAAGTGCAAATGGATTCTATTATGGTTAACGCCAATACCATCACCTGCTACGCCCAAGTGTTATCGGATTGCGATGTTCCTGTTACGGCTCGCGGTTTCTGCTATAGCACTACCCCCGGACGCCCGACTCTGGAAGATGCCACAGTTACAACAGCAGGCAAAGGACTTGGTCTGTTCCAAAGTACATTGGCTGACCTTGAGTTCAACACCACCTATTATATCCGTACGTATGCCACCAACGCTGCCGGAACGGTATATGGTATTTGGGATGCGTCCATAACTACAGGCGATGGGTTGCCTGAAGTGTACTCCGATTCTGTGAGCGAGGTTAGGGCAAGTAGCATTGTCTGCCATGGCTCTATTTACTCTGATGGCGGTTTCACTATCACCGAACGAGGCTTCTGCTATAGTTCCACCAATGCCAACCCGACTATAGAAGATATGCACGCTACAGGCGGAGTGGGTACAGGCTCTTACTCTTGTACACTGCTCTCACTCTCTGCCAGCACCACCTACTACCTCCGTGCCTATGCCACCAACAGCACAGGCACCAAGTATGGCGAAGTCCTGTCCGTCACCACCACCGACGGTCTGCCTGTTGTCGAAACCACAGACCCCGGAGATAATGTAACAACAGACAGAATTACAACAGGAGGGCAAGTAATAGACGATGGCGGTTTCCCTGTCACAGAACGCGGCGTGGTTTATAGCACTACCTCATCCGACTATTGAAACTGCGACCTACTCAATATACAGAATATAGTAATTAGTATTATTATGCATGTTTGATACAAACTCCTATAGTGCTGATTCTTATGGAAATTATTGTAAACGTGTCCGTGCAGTACGAAAGGTACAATAGAATTCTGTCAGTAAATAATATCGCACAACTAAATAAATCAAATCACTTATGTTGGGCATTATAGAGGGACTCATTTCTATTGCAAAAGACCTTGTTAGTATCGCAGAGTCTGTTTGCAAACATAGCAATAAGGAAAAGCGTTTATCCCACGAACAGGTGGTATCACTGATAAGGGACTATGCCAAAGATATTTGTGACGACAGCCCTATTGTGCAGTTGCCTGCCATTGAGGCTTTGATAAAGTTGGCAGAACAATTCGAAGAAGTTCGGCGAGACATCTGTAATATCTTGTGTATGTTCTTGGTTGCGGATTCCAAGAGCATCATATTTGCAGAGACGAAAACAAATAGTGCGAATTTCTACAAAGTATTGCATATCTTGTTTTCCTCTGATAGTATCTTTGGTACTTACAAGAAGGATATCAGTAATTGCCATTTCCGACGAGTGAAACTAATCTCCTTCCTTTTTGAAGATACCATAATGACCAATTGTAAGTTTTCTGAATGCTATTTCACGAAAATAACGTTCAGAAACTGCCAATTGAATGGGGTTACCATGCAAGATTGTAATATGAAAGACAATGTCTCCTTTACAGACTGTAAAATGGCAGGAGCTGTAATAAACAACTTATATGGTCGTGATGTCACATTTGGCAATACAAGTTTGCAGAGTAGCCATATCATAGGTTCAACATTCTACAAGACTAAATTTGACGGGGTTACATTCTTTCAGTCTCATATCCCAAATAGTTGCTTTTTGCATTGTACTTTCATTAGAGAAGATTTGGCATTTTGTCATTTTAAGGGCGTGAAGTTTGAATACAACCGCAAATATAACAAGGATATAGAGGCTATGACAACGTATCTGAGTTCCCTGTGTATCAAGTATAGCGTATCTACCACAGGTAAAACAACTACTATACAGGTAGGATAGAGAGTACTTATATAAAAATGTGTATAATGAGAAAGATTGTTTTTATAGGGATACTATTCCTCCCATTGTCCCTCTCCGCCCAGCAAACCACCTTTGAGCAGTTTCGTCAGCAGCAAACGGACAAGTTTAATCAGTTCTCTGCTTCCAAGCAGGCGGAGTTTGATGCCTTCCGCCGTCGTGCCAATGAGCAGTATGCCGACTTTATGCGACAGGCGTGGGAGTCTTTCCCTGTGCACGAGGCAGAACAGCCTAAGAACGAAAAGTCTCTTCCGCCCGTAGTGTACGAAGAGTCTGTTCCAACTCCAACCCCGCAGCCCAAGCCACAAGAGGGCATCGCGCAATCTAACCCGCAACAGGACAAAGCAAAGCCCAAGTCGCAAGCGGATACACCGCAGCCAAAGGAGGAAACTGCCCCAACAACGCCCCCAAAGCAAACCGCGCCCCAACCTCAAGTTGCTCCCAAGCCTGCTCCCATTGCCGTGAAGCCGCAAGTGGCGGTAGTGCCTACACCCCAACCGACGCCCGAACCTGTTGCCCCTGTGCAGCCCAAGGAAGAACCCTGCAAGAGAGTGTCTATCGGCTATTTCGGGACAATCATCACAATCGGTTTCCCGACAAACGACAATCTCCACCTCCGTGCGCTCAAAGAAGACGCCATCACCGATGCGTGGAAGCAGTTGTCCGACAGCCGCTACGACATCACGGTCAGCACTGCCCTCAAGGCGCGCAAAGCCAATGTGTTATGCGACTGGGCATATATGCAGGTGTTGCAAGCAGCCACGGAGAAGCAATACGGCACCACCAACGAGGCTGTCCTGATGCAAGCCTTCCTCATGACGCAAAGCGGTTATCGTATCCGTCTCGGTATGAGCGATACACGGTTGTATATGTTGGTGGCAAGCCTGTACGACATCTTCCACTTGCGCTATTATACCCTTGACGGAACCAAATACTATGACATAAGTGGAGAAAAGAACGCCAAAATCCGTATCACAAAGGCGAAATACGAGAAGGAGAAATCGCTCTCGCTGCAGATGACGCAACTGCCGCTGCTGAGCAATGACCCTGCACCCAAACGGACACTGACCTCACGCAAAGGGGTTACTGCCTCCGTCTGTGTGAACAAGAATCTGATAGACTTCTTCAATACCTATCCGCAGGCATGTTTCGGTGGTAATCAGACCACACGTTGGGCAGCCTATGCCAATACGCCTATCGAGCAATCCGTCAAAGATATGCTTTATCCGCCGCTCAGGAAGACCATCAGCAGCATGACGGAACGCGATGCGGTAGGTATTCTGCTCAATTGGGTGCAGACGGCTTTTGAGTATGGCTACGACGACGAGATATGGGGCGGCGACCGTGCTTTCTTTGCGCAGGAGACACTCTACTATCCCTATTGCGACTGCGAGGACAGGGCTATCCTGTTTTCGCACCTTGTGCGCGACCTGCTTGGCTTGGATGTTGTCTTGCTTTACTACCCGGGACATTTAGCCACCGCCGTTGCGTTTAGCGAAGATGTCAATGGTGATTACCTGACCTATAGCAACCGTAAGTATGTTGTCTGCGACCCTACGTATATCAATGCCGGTGTGGGTCGCACTATGCCCGGTATGAACAACCAACAGGCACAAATCATTGCTCTCCGATGAACACCCACCGCTACCGCCTAATCATCTTGTCCTTGTGCCTTGCCGCTGTTATTGCGGCAATAGGAGGCACTGTTTACTACATTCAGTCGCACGGCAGGGAGAACAAAATCCGCTCCACCGATAGGGTCGGCTATGCAGAGTTTGAGATACCGCATGCCGACTCGCTTATTGTCGGCAAGTGGCAGAATGTCGCCCACCCGCATCAGTACAAGGTCTATTACGACGATTATGACGAGGACGCACGTCTCTTCTGGGGCAAAGAGTGGGACGAGAGCGAGGATGTCTTTGAAGAGGATTTGAACTACCACGGCAATGGTTGGTTCCGTTGGGAGAAGCGGGGCAAGGTGTTGCACGAATATGCCACCATGGACGCACGTGATGTCTTTATCCACCATGCCTATCGGATTCTCTTCTCCTCCGCCGACTCGCTGTCCTGTTGCGATGCGGAGCACAAGCACATCATCTCCTCCTTCACCCGCACACAATAACAACGGATAAGCAATCTGCTTTCACCTTTGTCATCTAATGGCGATTAGTGGAGCCTTGTACCCGATAATGTAATTTGTGGTTAATTCGTGGATAATTATATGTTTTAGAATGGCATATATGTTTGTTGGTCAGTGTTTGTTAGTTGTTGACGAAAATATGTGTGCCTGTTGCGCACAATGAGTTTTGCTTGTTGTCTATGTTTTGGTTAATTCACACACCGTCCGTGAATTAATGGTTAATTCGTGATAATTAATGTTTCCTTTTGGGGTTAATTGTTGACGAATATGTGCGCCTGTTACGCACAATGAGTTTTGCTTGTTGTCTATGTTTTGGTTAATTCACACACTGTCCGTGAATTAATGGTTAATTCGTGATAATTAACGTGAGTTCGATATAAGGGTTGTTTTCAGTCAAAAGATAGTGAGTTGTGTAGAATGTTCAAATTGGAGATT
>CAKUUM010000036.1 GCA_934692905.1 uncultured Bacteroidales bacterium | reverse complement strand
CAACGCCTCGTCCACCAGAAAGAACTCCTGCTCCCAGCCCAAATAACTATACACGCGTTTCACATTGCGGTCAAAATAGTTGGCAACAGCCACTGCGGCTCTGCTAACCGCTGATATGGAGCGCAACAGCGGGGTCTTGTAGTCCAGGGCTTCGCCCGTATAGGCAACAAATATGGTGGGGATGCACAAGCGGTCACCAATCACGAAGGCGGGCGACGAGGGGTCCCACGCCGAGTAGCCGCGCGCCTCAAACGTGTTGCGGATACCTCCGCTGGGGAAACTGCTGGCATCCGGCTCCTGCTGGTACAGCACACTGCCCGAGAACTCCTCCATGGGCGCGCCGTCAGCGCCAAAACTGAAGAACGCGTCATGTTTCTCTGCCGTGCCGCCCGTGAGGGGTTGGAACCAGTGGGTGTAGTGCGTAGCCCCCTGCTCCATCGCCCATTTTTTCATGCCGATGGCTACACTGTTGGCAATGTCGCGGCTCAGTGTCTTCTCATTGTCCATCAAGTCGAAAAGTCGTTCAAGCACATTGCTGGCGATGTACTCTTTCATCTTCTCGCGTGTGAAGACATTTTGCGCGAAAATCACGCTGGCGCGGCTCGCAGGGGCTTTCACGTCCACAGGCTCGTGGCTCCAGGCACTTTTCAGTGCCTCAAATCGAATGTTGCTCATACCTTATATATAATAAAACAGACTATACTCTTGACAAAAACAGACTACGCTCTTGCGTTTGCGGGTACAAAGGTATATCTTTCCGCCGACACACACAAGAAAACGACGCTCATTTTGTACTTTTTACAGATTATAGACGAAAATCAACATCAAAACAACGTTGTTTTCTCAAACATATCGGATTGAACAACACACAAAACATCCGTTTCATATATAAATACAACTGACACGAAAGCACATTTTTTATTTGCACAAATGCCTGAAATGTAGTATCTTTGCACCATAGAATTTAGCAGATATGGATATTTTGATTTCTTTCATAGCGGGTCTTGCTTTCGCGTGCACGGGTGCATGGTTTGCAATCCGCAGTATCAAGTCTTCCGCCACGGCGCAACAGGAAAGAGCACTGGCAGATGCGGCAGAGCACACCCGAATGCTGCTGGACGCCAAAGAGGAGGCGCACAAGGATGCCATGGCAGCCATGGAAAGGCGTCACAACGAAGCCATTGAGGCGGAAAAAGCCCGTTTTCAGGAGACGATGGACAAGATGTATGCCCAAATGAAAACGGCTACCAACGAGGTACTCAAGCAGCAGCAGGAGGAACTGAACAAGTCCAATTCGTCGAACATGCAGCAGATAGTGAACCCGCTGAAGGAGACGATTCAGAAGATGGAAACGGCTCTGAAAGAGAACAAATCCACCCAGGAGACTTCGGCAGAGGCGATAAAAGAGAAGATAGCCACGCTGGTAAGCACGACCATGCGCGTGAGCGACAGTGCTGAACGGCTGAGCAATGCCCTCACGGCGGAGAACAAGACACAGGGCAACTGGGGCGAGCAGAAGATAGAGACACTGCTGAATGCCATCGGTCTGGAAGAGGGATTGGAGTACGACTCACAGGAGTATCTGCGTGATGCAAGCGGCAACATTATCGTATCGGACGACACCACACACCGCATGCAACCCGATATTATCCTGCATCTGGACGAGACACGTGACCTGATTATTGACTCGAAGGTGTCCCTGAACGCCTTTGTGGACTACACCAATGCCGACAGCGACGAGGCACGGAATGTGGCATTGGCAGCACACATGAAGAGCATCCGCAACCACGTGAAGGAGTTGGCAAAGAAAAATTATGCCGCTTACGTGAAGGCTCCCCGCCGCAGTGTGGACTTTGTGATGATGTTTGTGCCCGTGGACGCTGCGTTGCAGTTGGCGCTGGCATCAGACCCCACCCTATGGCGCGAAGCGATGAACCAAGGAGTGTTTATCGTGGGCGAGCAGAACCTGTATGCCGCGCTGCGTGCGGTGCAGGTGACATGGTCCACCATCAAGCAGAATGCCAACAACAAAGCCATCTGTGATACCGCCGAGGAGTTGCTGAACCGTGTGGGGGACTTTCTGGAGAAATTCGAGGACCTGGGCAAGAAAATAGAGAAAGTGAACGATGCCTACGAGGCAGTGTCCAAAAAGGCGACCACAGGTCAAAGCGTGTTGGGTTCGGCGAAGAAACTTGTCAAACTCGGCACGAAAGCAAGTACGGTACACCCCCTGCCGCAATACGAACCGGATGATGACACTATGCCGGAACTACACCCCTGATACACACCTCATACAAACCTTATACACACCTAATACAGACCGCAGGACCTCCGCTACCGTTACCGTGTCGTTGCCGTGTCGTTGCCGTAATTAGCAGCGCAAAGACACGAAAAAATCGTTATGCAGATTATCGCCTAACGGTAGATGGCGTTGAGACGGGCTGCGAGACGGATACCTGCCATATAGAGTTGCCACTCCATGGGCTCCATCCAGCGATAGGCGTAGTGGTAAGCGTTACCATCCCAAGTGGTCTGATAATCATAGACCTGACCGGTCATGTGGTAGGTGTAAACGAGCATTTGCGCGTCGGTCATAGCCTCTACCTCTTTCTGCCGATGGTCGTAGAGGTCGTGGAGGTAAGCGGCATACTCGGTGTAGGAAAAGCCCTTGTACTCAATGAGTTTGCTGTCCCATACGGTGTGGAGGTTGGTGTTCTGACCAAACCAGCGCATCTTCACGCGGTTGCCACCGAGGTCGTCCATATGCCCGAGGTGCATGGGGCAGAAACGGTCGCCCGAGAGGTGGATATAGAAGACGAGGGCATCGTGGTTCTTGCGGTCGTGTTGCAAGAGCACATACAGGCTGTCCATGGCGCGGAACTGGTCGCCGCCCTCCTTGGGATAGTCGGTGGTGAGGGCAGAGACAAGGGCGGAGTCGGTCATACCCGGGTTGAGGTCCTGGAAATGCCACACGAAAGAAGTTGGGTAGATGGTGTCGCTCTTGATTTCATCGGGCCACGTGGAGAGGTAAATCATGCCCTGTTTGCCGAGAATAGCGTCCACCTGTTTGCGGGCGCGGCAGGTGAGGTTGTCGTAGGCAAGTTGCGCTACAATGCGGTGCCCCTTGGGACCCCATGCAAAGGCTGTTTGGGCGGCAGGGAACAATGCCGCAGCCAAGATAAAGACAGAGAAAAAACGTTTCATAATCAATCAAATAAACATATAATTATCATGTAATTAGCCATTAATTTTCCTCACTCTTGCAAACAACATATGCAATTCTTTTCACCATTCTGAATTCCTAATTAGTACAGGTCTATCCACTCGACGCGGTTGCCGACACATTGGAGGTATTGCTCGAAAGCAGGACGGGAGATAACTACCGTGCCGCGGCAATCGTTGGGGTGGAAACTGAGGCTGTCCGCCTGCAGGAGGTTCTTGTCCAGGAAGAGGATGACGTGGTGCTCGGTGTCGTTGATGAGTCCGAAGGGGCTCACGCTGCCCGGTTCCAAGCCCAAGTAGCGCATCATGCGCTCGGGACTGGCAAACGACAACTTGCCCGGAGCAGGTTGCCCCGCTGCCTGCAGAGAGGCTTTGAGACGCTGTTCGAGGTCGTGGATAGCCAAGTCGTGGTCGCAGTTGAAACAGATGAGGTAGTGCTGGTTGCCCTTGTGGTTGCGCATGAAGATGTTCTTGCAATGCACACTGCCATCATCGTGCCACCAACGCTTCGCCTCCTCGATGGTCTTGCCCTCGGGGTGGTTGTAGCACGTGTAAGGAATATGGTGCCCGTCCAACCAGGCAAGCACCATTTCCTGACGCGGAGAATCAATAGACATATTGATATTTACGATTTACGAATTTACGATTTTATTATTTATGTACGATTGTGCCCTGCGGGCGGATGTACGATTTGCATTGTAAATAAATCGTACATTGTACATTATCAAATCGTACATTAAAGGACTTCTTTGAGTATCTCGCTGACGGTGGGGTGCGGGAAGACGACTTGGCGGAACTCGTCCACGGTGTAGCCCATGCGCACGGCAAATGACGCCGCTGCTACGAACTCGGAACAGGGGTTGCCAATCATGTGCACGCCAATGACGGTGTGGTTCTTCTTGTCGATAATCATCTTGCACAGACCGTTCTCGCCCTCATTTTCAGCCACAAAGCGACCCGAATAGGTCATGGGAATCTTGTGCACCTCGTAGGGGACAAAGGGTTCTTCGGTGGACATGGAAGGTGCGAAATCGCCCTCGTGGATTTCGTTCAAGTCCTTCTCGGTCAAGCCCACGCACGCGATTTCAGGGTTGGTGTAGACCACACTCGGGATGGCATTGTACGCGATGCGCTGCACGGGTACCTGCTTGAGCATACGTCCTACTGCCACTTCCGCCTGACGGGATGCCACGTGTGCCAGCATGATTTTGCCCGTGACGTCACCTGCAGCATATACGTTGGGCAGGTTGGTGCGCATCATATCGTCCACTACGATGGCTCCGCGATGGAGAGCCAGGTCGGTGAGTGCCTCCAAGCCTTGCAGGTTGGCACGGCGGCCTACGGAGATAAGCACGTGTTCGGCTTCGTATTCGCCGTTGGACGTGAGTACGAGGTTCCCCTGCAGTTCGAGCACTTTGGTGTCGGTGAGGATATTGATGCCCTCTTTGCGGTACTTGTCGAGCAGGACAGTTACGACTTCCTGGTCAAGGTTAGGCAGGATAGTGGGCATGGCTTCAATCACGGTGACGGGTACACCCAACTCATGGTAGAGCGTGGCGAACTCCATACCGATGACACCGCCGCCCACGATAATCATGGATTTGGGCAGTTCGGTAGCCGCGAGAGCAGTGGTGGAATCCCATACAGCAGGGTTGTCTTTGACGCCCGGGATAGGCGGTACGAAATTGTTGGAGCCCGTGCAGATGAGGAGGTTCTCTGCCTCGTATTGCTCTTCACCACAAGCGATTACGACATTGTCATCGGTGCGGCTGATGACAGATGCTGCGCCCGAAACGACGGTGCAGTGCTCGTTGTTGAGTTTCTGTTTGATACCCGCTACGAGTTTGCGCACCACTTTGGTCTTGCGTTGTGCCATCTTGGCATAGTCGAAGGCGACACCCTCGGCAGCCACTCCGTACTTGGTGGCGTGGGTAGCGTTGTAGTATTGCTTTGCGCTGTAGAGCAGGGTTTTCGTGGGGATACAGCCTACATTGAGGCAGGTGCCGCCCAGGGTTGCCTGTTCAAACAAAACGACGTCTTTGCCTGCGTGCGAGGCGATTTCGGCAGCCGTGTAACCCGCAGGTCCGCCACCGATGATTGCAAGGTAGAATTTCATGTATCAGTATTTATTTAGTTTATATTCAAAAGGTTAGTCGTGCAGTTTGTTCCGCTTATAATATCCGCGTACGAATGTAAAATAGAAGATGACACCTATGGCGTAGAATGCCGCCCCGCTCCAAAAGGCAGTATGGTAGCCAAGATGTTCGGCAATGGAACCGCCCGCAAACATGCCGACACCCATGCCTAAATCCCAACTGGTGAGCAGTGTGGAGTTAGCTGTTCCGCGTTGGCTGTGCGGTGCCATATTGATGAACATCATCTGGAAGGCAGGCCACAGGTGTCCGTTGCCCAAACCGATGACAAAAGGTGCGAGGTAATAGCCGACGGGGTTGTGTACGGCTGCGAAGATGATGAAACCGCTGATGGAGACCAAGATACCCAACGAGGCATTGCGGACTATGAGGCCTTTGCGGAGCGATGGACTGCCCGTCAGGCGGGAGATAATCAAGCCCACGGCGAAAAGGGTGAAGAAGAGTCCCGTACCAGAAGTGATGCCCATTTCCTCTTTGCCGTAGATAGCCACGTAGGTGGACAGAATGCTGTAAGCGACTGCTACCGTGAAGATTACGAGGAAGTGCGCCCACCCTTTGAGCATGATAAAGCGGTCGAGGGAGACGGGTTGCTTTTCTTTGACGAGTTCGCGGTCCTTGAGATGGAGTGTGGCGTTCACAATCAGTCCTGCCAACGAGCATACCAGCGACAGCGCGAAGAGCATGTCATAACTATGGTAGTGCGCGAAGAGGAAGACGGCAACGCCCGGGCTGATGGCGGTGGCGATGTTGTTGCTAAGTCCGAAGTAACCAATGCCTTCCGCGCGTCGGGAAGGGGGCAGTACGTCTATCATTACGGTGGACAACGACACGCCCGTTGCGCCGAAAGGAGCGCCATGGAGGGTTCGGAAGATAGCGAACATCGTCAGACTGCCTGCTATCAGGTACCCGCCGAAGAAGGCTGCGGTCAGGAAATAGAACAGCAGCAACACCGCTTTGCGGGGAAAAGAGTCCACAAAGAAACCGCTGAACGGGCGGATACACAATGCCGCTACGGCGTAACCCGACAGCACCAACCCAATCATTTGCTTGTCAGCACCATACGTATCGCTCAGATAGAGCGGGAGCAACGGTGTGAGTAGCATGAAAGCGAAGTACATCAAGAAATTGCTGCACCACACTTTCAGATAATTGCTGTTCCAAAGTTTCTCTTTCTGTTCGCTCATTGCTACATTCCATTCTCTTCAAACGGGGTGCAAAGGTACGGAAAATTGCGGATTTTTGCAAATTGCAATTTGCGTTTTTAGGAATGACAGATGTGGGTGTTGTGTGTGTGTTAAAGAAGAAATTAAGGGATATAGGGATTATATATTAATATATATAGCGAGTGCATACTGCAAAAGCAGAAATGCAAAATGCAAAAAAGTAGGGAGTAGAGGGGAGAGGGGAGAGGGGAGGTAGTAGAGACCACTACCCCACAAGTCTCGGGAAGGTCTCGGGAACCACACGGGAACCCCGCAGGGCGTCCGCGTCCCTGGTAACACTACTTGCAAAATAAATCCTAACACAACCCAAACCGATACCGACGGCGGCACACTGCCCGGTAACACAACTTGCAAAAAAAATCCTAAAATAACGAACCCATAACATAAGTATAAAAACACTATGTTTGATGCTGTTGCCCTGAAAAAAAAATCCATTTCGCTTGGAAAAATAAAAACAATGATGTAAATTAACGCGCTCTCACACGCACGAACCTTATATATATGTACGATTTACGAATTTACGATGTACGATTTATTTGGTAATTGGGGGGATATTTGACAATTTTCCAACGATTGTTCAGTTTGGTTTTTTGGGTTTGTTCAGTTTTGTTGGGGCGATTGTTCAGTTTGTATCGAGTGATTGTTTCTGTTTTTTTGAAAGAAAAAATGCGATTGATTCAAAAAAACGAAAGAAAAAAAATTTTTTTGTAGAATTATGGATGAAATAGAAACAGCAAACTATTTATATTATGAAAAGGGAAAGAAAAAAGAGTACACGCACAAGCATATACGTGCAACGGAAAGAAAAAACAGAAAAAAAACAAAAAAAGTGTCGGTTAGTACTTGTTTTTTGGAAACTTTTCGTATAATTATAACAGATGAATAAAAAAATAATGCAATAAAAAAATAGAAATATGAAGTATTACAACAAAAAAAACATTTTAGTAGGTAAGGTAGTAAAAATGGGAAAAGAAGAAGAGATGGTGATAGGTGAAGACAAGTGGGCGTACAAATACAGAAAAATGCTGGTGGAAACGGAGGAGACATACCCGCAGACGGCGCTGTTTTATGCCACCGGAAAGTGTGTGGAAAAGATGAGAGACATCAATGAGGGTGATAGAGTAAGGGTACTCTTCAACTTCCAGGCAAACAATGTAGGGAACGGTGATGACCCGTGGTATATAAACAACCTGATACCATGGGCAATCAACAAATTGAATAGAGAATAGAGGATAGGGATTAGAGAATAGAGAATAGGGATGCAGGGCGGGCGGTAGTATCGCCCTGCTAGAAACAATAAAAAAACAAATAACTAGAGTAATAATAATATATATAAATAAAAATACATAAATAACAAATAAAATAATTATGGTAGATATACTAAAAAACAATTGGTTAGTACTGGACGGGAAAGGTGTACGCTTGGAGTACCGCCCGGAAGAGAGTGAGGTAGAGAGTGTAGAGGTTAGAGAAGTAGAGGAGAAGTGTTGCTTTGCAAACCATAGTTTTGATGTATATGAGTTGGGGCTCCCCCCTTTGACGCCGTTACACGAAATGGTGTTGGGTCATTGCCCGGAGGCATACAAGGTGCCGGCAATGCTGGTTAGTTCGCTATATTTTCATTCGTTGATGGGCAATATGCGTTTGATCTACGATGATGGGATAGAAATGCCGATGACCCTGCTGATGATGGGTGTGGCAGATGCAAGTAGGGGTAAATCGATCGTCCAAAACTTGCGTTATTTGGCCGCCCAACTAGAAAGTGAAGACGAGGATGTGGAGCGTCAGAAAGAAGAATTCCAACGCGCTCAGGCTCGGAAAAAGAGGAATGAGCCGAAAGATGAAGAACCGCTATGGCCGAAGCATATATGCCCTGCGAATATCAGTGCAGCGGATATAGCGAAGCGTTTGACCCCGCTGAAAGGCGAACGGATGCTGATGATAACGGATGAACTGGATGATATAACCAACAGCGAGGGGTTCGGGAGCAAAAAAGTGATTTACCGGGATGCCTTTGATGCGCGATATTGGGAGCAAAGCCGCGCGACCCCCGCCGGCATAACAGGTGGAGGAATAGTGAATATGTGCTTTTTGGCCGCAGGTACAGCGAGAGCATTGGAAAGGCTGATCGAGGACGACGATGTGGAAAACGGTTTGGCAGGAAGAATTATCACTTTCGACCTTCCAAAAACACACTTGGGTCAGCAAGGTAAATATAAAAAATACACGGAGGCGGAACAAAGGCAATTGGACGGATGGTTGGATGAATTAGCCGCAGAAGAGGGTGTTCGGTATTGCCCGGCGGTGGATGAAGCGATGAAAGAATGGATGGAAAAGTATGCAGACGAGGCAGAAGAAAATGGGGGGCGTTACTTCCAATTCTACAGTCGCAGTGCGGTGATAGGAAGACGCGCAGGATATGGCTGGGCACAGATAGCGAGCATTTGCACGGGCAAGCAAGTGATAAAACATTCACCAAGGGCAAAGAACGGGCATACTGCTATGGAGATACAGGCAGGTATAGTAGCCCAATGGTTTGCGGAATTCGCTTTGCGTCGAGACCTGCTACTATGGGTACCGAAGTTGGACCGGATGGCAGTGAAAATGACTAACTATCAGCTAGTAAAGAAGTATATGCCGAAAGATTTGCTCAAGGAATTGCCAACGACGTTCACGCATGATGATGTGGTAGAATTGTACCGGGCACACGGCATAAAAATAGATGATGATAAGAACAAAAAGGGATATCAATATACACGTTGGGTAGAAGGCGGAAAAGTAGTGAAAAATGACGACGGTAGTTATACGAAGATAGTCCGATGATAGGGGTATAGCGGGCGATAATATCGCCCTGCTAAGAAACAATAAGAGATTATATAAGCATACGGGGGTTGGTTCCCGCCGTATGTTACGAGTGTGACAAAGCAAAGTCGTGGCTCGCGACTTGTAAAGAAAGAGCGGATTTTTAGTTAAATAATAATTAATAGTTAATAATTAATAGAAAATGGCACAAATTACTTACATTGCTCCTGTGAAGACAGTGAGCGGAAAATTAGGAAAAAAAGACAAGGTGATGTACATGGTACGCAGAGCTGCAACCAGCAATGCAAAAATGATAGCAAACCCTTGTTATTCTGCAATTTGCGGGGTTCGCAGTACGCCTTACAGCGCGGCAGAAATTGCACATCAAACACGATTCGGAAAGATAGCAAAGGGGGTTCTCACCCGTTTGAATGATCCGAGCCAGAAAGCAAAAGATATGGCTGCATACAAGGCGCAAAGCGAATACAAAACGCTTAGGCAATATGTATGGCATGCGGTTTCGGATACCATAGAATAAGGTCGGAGGTTGCATTTTTTTGCGTTTTGCATTTTGCATTTTGCGTTTTGGCATTATGCGTTAGGCGTTAGCGCGATGCAAATGTGTTCAGAGGTTGTCCCATGGGGATGGCCTCTGTTGTTATTCTTTACTTGGTCAGGTCCATGTATCGACGGAGGTTGACGCGGTAGGAGATGATGGCGTCAGTGAGGTTGTTTTGGGCTTGGAGGTATGCGGTTTGGGCGGTGAGGAGGTCGGTGACGGTACCCATGCCTGCGCGGTAGTTGACACCCGAAAGGCGGTAGTTCTCACGGGCAATATCCAAGGCATGGCGGTTCTCGGTGACAAGGAGACAGGACTCCATCATCTTGTCGTACGCCTGTTGTGTACGGAGGTTGAGGAGTTCGTTGGTGTGCTGCTCTTGCAGGCGTGCCTGCTCGAGGGCGATATTGTTCTCACGAATCTTATGACCGGTCTCCCACCAATCAGTAAGAGGCACGGAAACAGAGACGAAGACAGCGCCGTTGCCCGTCTTGCTGCCCAAGCCATCGCGAAGGAAATTAGTTTGCATATTGCTGTAGCCATAGTGCGCACCTACTGCGACCTGCGGCAAGGCATCGGCAATGGTCATGCGGCGGGTGAGTTCGGCTGCACGGACTTGAAGGGAAAGGAGAGAGGATTCCAGGACCTCCCCTATCCCCTCCTTCGAAGGAGGGGTATTCTGAGTACTATCTGCACTGATGGATTCGAGGCGGATATTGTTTAGTCCTTCTCCCATTTGGTCGGGGTAGGTTTTGCCGATGGACTGCCATAATGCTCTTTTGGCGAGGGATAGACCGTTGTCGAGTTGGATTTGAGTACGGTGAATCTCGGACTGACGGAGTTCCACCTGCAGGAGGTCGGTTTGCAAAGCAAGTCCTGCGTCCACAGCCACACTGACGGTACGATGGACGGTGTCAAGCAGGGCAGTGACGGCTTGCAGGGTCTGCTGTTTCTCCGTGAGTCCGACCACCAACCAGTAACTCTCCTCCACCTCTTCGAGGAGGTCGCGTTCGGTGATTTGCGTCTGCAATTTGGCTGCCTCGACACCCACTTTGGCTAACTGGTTGCCTGCCACTATCTTGCCGCCCATATAGACGGGTTGGATGGCAGTGACGCCCGCTTGGTAGCCGTATTGGAAGAGGGAGATGGTGTTGTCCAACCCCAATGCCGCGCCGTAGTTGCCATAGAGGGTGATGAGGAGGTCGCGTACGGAAGCATTGTCGAAATCGTTGATACCCACTTCCACCAACGGATGCAGGCTGTGATAGCCCATAGCCGAAGCCTTGACCTGCGGGAAATAGTTGGTAAAGGCTTGGTCTTTGACCTGCTGCGCCTTGTCGATGTCCAAAGCAGCACGGCGGAGTTCCTTGTTGTTCTGACGGGCAAGTGAGAGACAAGAGTCGAGGGTGAGGACTTGCTCGTATGTTTGGGCGTGCATGATTAGCGGCAATACCCCGATTGTAAAGGACAGCAGGCGTTTAGTTATTACTGATTTCAGGAAGGACTCCATATTGTTTTCGTTTGACGGCGCAAAAGTACTGCTTTTTTACGACACGTGCAAGAGAGTACTTACAAAAGTGTAAAAATAAGCCGATATTTGGAGATATGTAGTTTTTTGGCTATCTTTGCAAACTTTTAGGGAACTTATATAAATAAAGAGGCAAAGCAATGAAACGGTTGAAACATAGAGTGTTGGCACAAATCAACGTGCTGCTGGGCGCAGTATTGGCATTGTGTGGCTGTGAGGGCGGTGGTATGGTGTGTTTGTATGGGACGCCATCGGCGACCTATATATTTAAGGGGAAAGTAGTCAATGAAGAAGAGCAGCCTTTGAAGGATATTCATGTGACTGTGAAAGGATATGCTAATGAACGTACACATTATCCTGATATACAGACAGATACCAATGGGCAGTATTGCGATACCATTTACGGTTTCCCACGCGACACACTGAATGTGGTGTTTACAGATACTACGCAGGTGTACCGAGAGGACTCTACACAAGTGATAGTGAAATGGAAAAAGAGTAAGGAAGAATGGTGCGCGGGTGAGTGTGAGTTCGAGGTAAATATGCAATTGAAAAAGAATACGGAGGATACAAAATGAAGAAAGTAAGGTTACGGATATTGGCACGAGTGAATGTGCTGCTGGGTGCGGTATTGGCGTTGTTCGGATGCGGGAGCAAACGGGCAGCGGCAGTGGAGAATCAGGTTGTGTGCCTGTATGGGGTGCCGACTGCTACCTACAAGGTATCGGGTACGGTGACCGGCGAGAAGCATAAGCCCGTGCAAGATGTACAGGTCGTGGTGAAGGGCTACAAGAATTACCCCATCACCGACACCCTTCGCACAGACAACAAGGGGCGGTATGCAGCGGATTACACGGGCTATCCGACTGACAGTCTGAATATTGTGGTAACAGACCCCAGCGGCGAGTACAAGGCAGACTCCGTGAAAGTGGAAGTGCCGTGGAAAGAGGGCGTATCGGTCTTCGACCAAGGCGAACAGACATTCAAACAGGATGTGCAACTGAAGAAGAACATATAATTACCATATAATTGACCATTAATTTTTCCTGTTGTATGGGGTGCCTTGTGTGTGCCGCGGCAATGGGGAGAAGATAGAGCAAGCATATAGAAGAAAAAGCAAAGATGATACAGTCGATGACCGGTTATGGCAAAGCCGAAAGCCAGACATTATCTTCGGATAGCGACAAGAAATTGGTAGTGGAAATACGTAGTCTCAACTCCAAGTCGATGGACCTAAGTGTACGTATCGCGCCGCAGTTGAAAGACAAAGAGTTGGAGATTCGCAGCCTTATCGGACAGCGGTTGGAACGCGGTAAGGTGGATTTGAATATCTATTACCAAGCCTCCACGGACAGCAGCACGGCGCGTGAGGACAGCACGTTTACGCCCATCAACCACGAGGCGTTTGCCTACTACTATCGCGAACTGACGGCGTTGCATCAGGAACTCGGCATCACGGACAACACAGGTTTGACCGACACCATCATGCGCATACCCGATGTGATGAAGCCGTCGGAGGGCAGCACGATTAGCGATGACGACTGGCATATCGTGTTAGGCACTATCAATCAGGCGATTGAGGCGTTTACGGCGTTCCGTGTGCAAGAGGGTGCCGCGCTGCAACGGATGTTCACGGAGAAGTTGGACGGCATTCAGGCATTGCTGGCGGAAGTGGAGCCCTTTGAGAAAGGGCGCGTTGAGAAAATACGGCAACACCTTGAGGCAAACCTTGACAAACTGAGCGCGCAGACCAAGCAAGCCATTGACCAAAACCGGCTGGAACAAGAGATGATATATTACCTTGAGAAACTGGACGTTACGGAAGAGAAAGTGCGTCTGACCAACCACCTCCGCTATTTCCGTGAGACAATGGACTGCGAGGGTGCGGGTGTGGGTAAGAAACTCGGTTTCATCGCACAAGAGATGGGTCGCGAAATCAATACGCTTGGCAGCAAGAGCAACCAGAGTGAGATGCAGATTATCGTGGTGAAGATGAAGGATATCCTCGAACAGATTAAGGAGCAGGTCTTGAACGTGCTGTAGAAACAGCACGTTCTTATGTACGATTTACGAATTTACGATGTACGATTTATTTGGTGATTTGAGGATATTTAACAATTTTCCACTGATTACTGAAACGTTGATGATGTACGATTTACGAATTGACAAAGTACGATTTATTTGGTGATTTGAGGATATTTGACAATTTTCCACTGATTACTGAAACGTTGATGATGTACGATTTACGAATTTACGATGTACGATTTATTTGATGATTTGTGGATAATTTGATTATTTGCTCTGTATATGGATAAGGAAGAACTGAAAGAACGATTCCGGAAATTCTCGCTGCGCATTATCAAAATGGTAGATAGCATGCCGAATACCATAGCGGGTAATGCTATTGCACGACAAATAATCCGTTCCGGTACATCGCCTGCCGCCAACTACAGGGCTGCGTGCATCGCTAAATCGGGTAAAGACTTCCTTAACAAACTCAAGATGGTGGAAGAGGAAATAGATGAGACAACCCATTGGCTGAGTATCATAATAGACTCGGAAATGCTTGAAAAAGAACGTATTAAACCTCTTTATGAAGAAAGTGTCGAACTAAGAAAAATAATCTCAAAGTCCATCGTGTCCATGAAAGAGCGATTGGATGCAGAAGATAGAGACCGTGCAATCCGTAAATAGTAAAACGACAAAGCATAGGCACATCGTAAATAAAAGAAAATCGTACATTGTAAATTGTTAAATCGTAAATAATATGATTCTTATATTTGGGGCGCCGAGCGGGAGCGGGAAGAGTACATTGGTGAATTATTTGCTGCGCAAAAGAGATGATTTGGAGTTCTCCATCAGTGCGACGACACGTGCACCGCGCGGGCAGGAAGTGAACGGAAAAGAGTACTATTTCATTAGTAACCAAGAGTTTGAACAACTGATTAAGGAAGACAAACTTGTGGAATGGCAACAGGTGTACAGCGGCACCTACTACGGCACGTTGCAGTCGGAGATTGAGCGCATTGAGGCAAAGCATCACCATGTGGTGTTTGATGTGGATGTGAAAGGCGGCGCAAACCTCAAGCGGCTGTTCGGAGACAAAGCGTTGTCTATCTTTGTGGCACCGCCAAGTGTGGAGGAGTTGCGTCGCAGACTCGTGGGCAGGGCTACGGATAGTCCGGAGAAGATTGAGGAACGCCTTGCCAAAGCCGAAGAGGAACTGACCTACAAGCCGCAATTTGACGTGGTGATAGTGAACGACGAACTGCAAAAGGCTGAACAACAATTAGATAATGTGGTCGGGAACTTTTTGGGGAGGTCAGAATAACCGATGCGGCATGTGCAAGCATCGGCGGGAAATACAAGGGCAATGAGCGCGTAGCAGATACACGACAGGATAGAAGGCGTGGCACAAGGGAGTGCCGCGCCTTTTTGTTTGTCTGCGCAGAGAGCACATGACGACGCTCACGGGGACATTGTGTACATTCAGCATCCTCACGGTATCATCACGGCAAGGTCGGCGGAATCACATACTAATCTCATACTAACCACATACTAATCACATACTAATCTCATACACTTAGCCCGACAAAAGCACGAGGTTGTACTAAAAAAATACACACTCTCCCTTGCAAAAATCAAATTAAAATGTTACCTTTGCGGGGAATTTTGATTGGGGAAATGATTTGAAAAAAGACGTGGGAAAGCGATTTGAAGGAGGAGGCGAACGATTGGGAGAGTCGCGGATACAACAACAAGCATAATAACTTAAATACTGATACCTATGTTTCCTTTAGACAAACAACTTGTTGACCAGACCTGTATTGATTTCGGTCTGCGCAACGCGCACGAGTTGGGTAGTGCGTCTATCCGCCAACTCGTTGGCGTAGTCAAAGACATTGAGCGCGCCACGGGCGAAGAATTTATCCACATGGAGTTGGGCGAACCCGGGCTCCCCGCCGAGCAAGTCGGCATTGAGGCAGAGCATCAGGCACTGCTCAACGGCTATGCCGCACACTACCCCGTCATCACGGGTATTCCCGAGGTCAAGCACTGGGGCAGCGAGTTTGTACGCGCCTTTGTGGGACTGGATATTCCGGACGACTGTATCGTGCCGACGGTGGGCAGTATGCAGGCGGCTTTTGCCCTCAACCTGACCATGTCGCAACTTGACAAGGAGCGCGACACGGTGCTGTTCATCGACCCCTGTTTCCCCGTTCAGAAACAGCAATGCAAGGTCATCGGCGTGCGTGTGGATTGCTTTGACGTGGCAGACTTCCGCGGCGAGGCATTGGAGGATGAGTTGGAACGTCATTTCCAGACAGGACGCATCGCAGCCATGCTGTTCTCGAACCCGAACAACCCCTCGTGGATGTGCCTCACAGAGCGCGAGTTGGAGATTATAGGGCGTCTGGCTACCAAATATAATGTGCTGGTTATCGAGGACTTGGCCTACCTCAACATGGACTTCCGCGAGAAGCGCGGTGTGCCCTACGAACCGCCCTACCAGCCGTCCGTCGGCCGCTATACCAACAACTGCGTACACATGATTTCCTGCTCCAAGATGTTCTCCTATGCGGGACAACGTGGTGCGATTGTGGCAATGAACCCGACGCTGGCTCACCGCTGTTTCCCCGCATTGGCAGAGCGCTATGGCAACGACGGGCAGTTCTTGCGTAACTTCGTGTACATCATCCTCTACAGCCTCTCGTCGGGTGTCACGCACTCCGTGCAGTTTGCTATGGCGGCGATGTTCCGTGCTGCATGTCAGGGCAAGATACATTTTGTGGAGAATACGCGTGAATACGCACGGCGTGCGCACGCCATCAAAGAGATTATGGTGCGCAACGGGTTCCATGTGGTGTATGACCTCGATGCCGATGGCAAGGAGGTAGGCGACGGATTCTTCTTCACTTTCGGATACAAAGACTGGACGGGCGAACAACTGCTCAACAAACTGATTTACTACGGTGTATCGGCTATCGCTCTCGGCAGCACAGGTGCCAAGCGTGAGGGTATGCGCGGTTGCGCATCATGCATACGCGACGACCAGTTCGAGGAACTGGACCGCCGTTTGGCTGCCTTCAACAGAGACTTCCAATAGTCATACCCCCATCAGGAGAGAGATTATCAAGCAAAGAGGTTGCCCGTATTGAGCAACCTCTTTTTTGTGTGAGTGCCATTTTGCTAAATGGTATTTTACAATTTGAATTTTGTGGGCATTTTTCGGGGGATAGAGATTTGGTCGGGTCGCGGAAAAGCAGTAATTTTGCAGTCGGAAAAGGAACATTAATTGCCAAGAATGAGCCATTAATTTCCTGAGTAGGTGGTTGCTTTGAGGAGAGGAGACATAAGATAACATCTATACAAATAGGTGCATGGAAATGATTTCCTAAGAGGAAGTTCGTAGCCCGTCCGTCCGCGTGAGCGATTGTTCGAGGTTATAGTCGTGGTAAAAAGCGAACATGTACAGAAGCCTATCTATTACCCGTAGATGGGCTTCTTTTTGTGCGAAGACCTCCCCTACCCCCTCCAAAGGAGGGGATAACAACGAGACCATATAAATAATAAGGAACAAGAGATAATGAATATGAATACGGATTTGTATGTGGATTTTATGCGACGGTACGGGACGCTGACGGCGGAAGCGGAGGCGTGTGCAGGCTTTGCAGCGCGCCAAAGGGCAGACCATCATCCGCACGGGGCAGGTGGCAAGCAGTTGTTTCCTTGTGGAGCAGGGCATGGTGCGCTCCTACTATCAGCACGGCGGGAAGCAGGTAACCATCTGGTTTGCAGGCGAGAATGATTTTGCCGCCTCTATATCGTCGCTCTACAACGACCAGCCCTCGTGCGAGACGGTGGAGTGTATCGAAGACAGCCGTTTCCTCTACATCACCAACCGCGACATGCAGGAGTTGTGCCACCGCTACGAGTGTATCAACACCATCAACCGCAAGATGGTGGAAGAGTTATGTATCGTACTCAACAACCGGATCTACTCGTTCCAAGTGCTGAGTGCCGCAGAGCGTTACCACGAACTGCAAGAGACCGAACCCGACGTGCTACAGCGTGCGCCGCTGCAATATATTGCCTCTTATCTCGGTATCTCGCAGGAGACACTGAGCCGCATACGGCACTGACTTTTTGACTTTTATCAAATCAACGAAACGGAAAAAGCAGTACCTTTGCAGCCGTTTTGCGGTTACGTATAGAACATATAATTATCCGTGTAATTAACCATTAATTCATTAAAGACCAATAAAATAGACATTAAACAAAACAAATAGTATGAACAAGAAGGTATTTATCTGTATTGCCTTGGCGGCGGGTGCATTGAGCGCGTGCCACAAGGGCGGACAAGGACAAGAAGAACAAGTGGCACACAACAAGACCATGGTGGTGCAGGCGCAGGACTGCGTAGTGGAAGAGACCTATCCCGCCTCTATCCGCGGACGGCAGGACATCGCTATCATGCCGCAAGTGGCAGGTACACTGACCAAACTATGCGTGGTCGAGGGCGAGCGCGTGCGCAAAGGGCAGGTGCTGTTTATCATTGACCAAGTGCCCTACCGTGCGTCATTAGAGACCGCCGAAGCCAATGTGGAGGTGGCTAAATCGAGTGTCGCCACCGCCGAGTTGGTGTATCAATCCAAACAGAAACTCTATGCAGACAGCGTCATCTCGGACTTCGACCTGCAAACGGCAAAGAACAGTTACCTGAGCGCGAAAGCGGGTTTGGCACAAGCCGACGCCGCTTTGGTCATTGCCAAAAACAACCTCAACTATACCGAGGTAAAGAGTCCAAGTGACGGCGTAGTGGGTATCCTACCCTTCCGTGTGGGGGCGTTGGTCTCGCCGCAGATGATCACCCCGCTGACTACCGTGAGCGACAACTCGGTAATGTACGTCTATTTCTCCATGACCGAGAACCAATGGCTTGCCCTCGCGCGTCAGTACGGCAGCAAAGATGCCGCCTTGCGCAATATGCCCGCGGTGTCGTTGATACTAAATGACGGCAGCGAATACACGGAACAGGGTAAGATTGAGACCGTGTCGGGCGTGATTGACCAAGCCACAGGTACCGTCAGCGTGCGTGCCACGTTTGGCAACAAGAACGGTCTGCTCACCTCGGGCGGCGCGGGGAACATCGTCCTCGGCAAGCCGCAGAAGGGTGTGCTCCTTATCCCGCGTACCGCCACCTACGAGGTGCAGGACAAAGTGTTTGTCTATCGCGTAGTGGACGGCAAGACCGTCTCCACCCAAGTGGTTGTCAGCCGTTTGAACGGCGGCAAGGAGTACATCGTCGAGAGCGGCTTGCAGGCAGGGGACACGATTGTGACAGAGGGGGTGGCACTGCTCAAAGATGGAACTTTGATTAGTAATAAGTAATAATTAATAGTTAATACGGTATGCCTACGGTCAAGGTATTGTCAAGGTATTGTCAGGGTACTACGTGGTCAGCAAAATGAACCGAGTATCTACCATGTATCAACCGTATATCTACCGTGTATGTACCGTAGTTGTCGGCGTGAGGACAGCGCACAGAGTGCGCAAGAAATGCGCAATGCGTAATGCACAATGCGCAATTATCAGAAATCTAAACAGGTAAAATTGTAAAACAAAATATGAACGTAAAGACTTTTGTGGAGCGGCCGGTGCTGTCGGCAGTCATATCGATTATGATTGTGCTGCTGGGTGTCATCGGACTCAAGACGCTCCCTATCGAACAATATCCCGACATCGCACCGCCGACGGTGATGGTGTTCACGCAGTACTTCGGCGCGAGTGCCGAGTCGGTGCAGAAATCCGTCATCGCCCCCCTCGAAGAGGCGATTAACGGCGTCGAGAACATGACCTACATGACCTCCACGGCGACCAACACGGGCTCGGTGGAGATATACGTCTATTTCAAACAGGGCACCGACCCCGATATGGCGGCGGTGAACGTGCAGAACAAGATTGCAGCGGCAACGGCGCAGTTGCCCATCGAGGTGCGCAACGTGGGCGTGCAGGCGTTCAAGCGGCAGACCAGTATGCTGCAGATATTCACCATCTCGTCGCCCGACGACAGTTACGACGAGAACTTCCTAAGCAACTACATCTACATCAACATCAAGCCCGAGATGCTGCGTATCCAAGGCGTGGGGCAGTTGGTGGTCCTGGGCGGCAGTTACTCGATGCGCGTGTGGATGAAGCCTGACGTGATGGCGCAGTACCGCCTTGTGCCGAGCGACGTGACGGCGGCTCTTGCCGAACAGAACATCGAGTCCGCCACGGGCGCGATAGGCGAGCACTCGGCGGAGGCGTACCAGTACACCATGAAGTACAAAGGGCGCCTTCAGACCCCCGAGGAGTTCGGCAACATCGTCATCCGCTCCACACCCGACGGCGAAGTGCTGCGTCTGCGCGACATCGCCGACATCGAACTCGGCATCGAGAGTTACGGCTACTCGGGTACGCAGAACGGGCACCCGGGCATCCAGTGTATGGTGTTCCAGACCGCCGGCTCCAACGCCACGGAGGTGAACAACCAGATTGACGCGCTGCTAGCGGAGGTGCAGAAGAACGCCCCGAAGGGCATCGAAATCACCCAGATGATGAGCAGCAACGACTTCCTGTTTGCGTCAATCAAGAATGTGGTCGTCACGCTGCTGGAGGCTATCTTGCTGGTTATCTTGGTGATACTGCTGTTCTTGCAGGACTGGCGTTCGACGCTCATTCCGTTTGTCAGCATCGCGGTGTCGCTCATTGGAACCTTCGCGTTCATGGTGGTGGCGGGCTTCTCTATCAATCTCATCACGCTGTTCGGACTCGTGCTGGTCATCGGTACGGTGGTGGACAACTCCATTGTGATTGTGGAGGCGGTGCACAGCCGTTTCGACGCGGGTTACAAGAGCCCCTTCCAGGCGGCGGTGTACGGCACCAAGGACGTGGCGTTGGCGATTATCACGTCGTCGCTGGTGTTTATGGCGGTGTTCATTCCCGTCAGTTTTATCGGCGGCACGAGCGGCGTTTTCTACCGCCAGTTCGGTCTGACGATGGCGGTGGCAGTGGGTATATCCACCGTCAACGCCCTCACGCTCTGCCCCGCGATGTGCGCGCTGATGCTGCGCCCCAAACTGACCAACGGCGAGGGGCTGACCGGCTATGCGCGCTGGCGTTTCCGCTTCTCGGAGCGTTGGAACCGCGGTTTCGAACGATTGGTGGCATGGTATCAGCGCGGCGCAGACTTCTTCATCCGCCGCCCGTGGCTGAGTTTCGTCATCGCCGTGGCGGGCTTGGCACTGATGGCACTGCTGATGCGCACCACCAAGAGCGGCTTTGTGCCCGAGGAGGACCAGGGCACCGTGATGATTAACATCGACACCCCTCCCGGCAGTTCGCTCGCGACCACCGAGGGCATCGTCCGCGAGATTGAGCGGCGCATGATGACCATTCCCGAAGTGGAGGAGGTCAATGCCACGGCGGATTACGGACTCATCTCCGGCGAATCCACGGCAGCGGGCTGTCTGATTCTGAAACTCCGTCCGTGGGACGAGCGCACCCGCCGCGACCAGAACGTGAACGCCGTCATCGACAAGGTCTATGCCCTCACCGAGGACATCAAGGACGCCACCGTCTTCGCTATGGCACCCGCGCAGATTTCGGGCTATGGTACAGGTAACGCATTGGATATCAACCTGCAAGACAAGATGGGCGGCGACATGCAGCAGTTCTACGACTACGCGCAGCAGTTCATCGGTGCCCTCAACGAGCGCAAGGAAATCAGCATGGCGTTCACGTCGTTCAACCTCAATTTCCCGCAGTGGGAGGTGAGCGTCGATGCCGCCAAATGCCAACGCTCGGGCGTCACTGCCAACGAGGTACTCGCCTGCCTGTCAGGCTACTACGGCGGTCAGTACGTCAGCGACTTCAACCGTTTCGGCAAGGTCTATAAGGTGCAGATTATGGGCGACCCCAAGCAGCGTATGGACGAGCGCAGCCTCGACAACACCTTTGTCCGTCTCCACAGCGGCGAGATGGCACCCCTGTCGCAGTTCGTCAGCCTGCGCCGCGTGTATGGTGCCGACAAACTGACGCGCTTCAACATGTACAACTCCATCAGTGTCAGCGCAATGACCGCCGACGGCTACTCGTCGGGCGACGCCATCAAGGCGGTGCAGGAGGTGGCAGCGCAGACGCTCCCCGCGCAGTACGCCGTGGATTTCGGCGGCATGACCCGCGAGGAGAGCCAGCAGACAGGCAGCGGCACAGCCATGATTTTCCTTATCTGTATCGTGCTTATCTACCTGATTCTCTCGGCTTTGTACGAATCTTTCTGGCTTCCGCTGGCTATCATCATCGCCGTTCCCGTGGGCTTGATGGGCTCGTTCCTGCTGACCAAGGTCTGCGGGCTCGAGAACAACATCTACCTCCAGACGGGCGTCATCATGCTCATCGGCTTGCTCAGCAAGACCGCCATCCTCATCACCGAGTATGCTGCCGAGCGCCGCAAGGCGGGCAAGAGCCTCGTGGAGGCGGCTTCGGAGGCGGCTGCCGTGCGTCTGCGACCTATCCTCATGACGGTGCTCACGCTTATTTTCGGTATGCTCCCGCTGGTCATCGCCACGGGTGTCGGCGCCAACGGTAACCGCAGTCTCGGTACGGGCGTGGTCGGCGGCAGTGTGGTCGGCACACTGGCATTGCTCTTCCTCGTGCCCTCGCTGTTTGTGGTCTTCCAAGGATTGCAGGAGAAGTTCAACAAGCACAGAAAGGAATAACGAAAAAGTGCGTTTTTTTAAGATTGCCCCATCGCGACCCGACCCTGCCAAAGCCGTGTCAAACAGCAATGGATAGGCAAGGGATACGCAACCCTTGGGCAACCGATACGCAAACCGTAAAAAGTGTCAATTTTTAAGATTCCAAAGAAATGAACAAGATACAGAAACAAAGCATATTTGTCTTTATTCTTTCCTCCTTACTCCTTATTCCACTGTCAAGTTGCGGTATCTATGGCAAGTACAAACCCGTGCAGGACCTCGACGCCGACCTCTACGGCGACATCGCGTTGTCCGACACTGCCACTTGCCTTGCCAACCTCGACTGGCACGAACTCTTCACCGACCCCTGCCTGCAGTCGCTCATAGACACCGCGCTGCTCTACAACCACGACCTCCGCATCGCCCACGAACACGTGCTGCAAGCCGAGGCTTCTCTCCGCGGTGCCCAACTTGCCTATCTGCCCACCATCGGCTTGGCACCCGCAGGGGCGTTCTCGCCCGCGGCGGGCGTGTCGGCAAGCGGTACGTATGACCTCATAGCCAATGCCTCATGGGAAATCGACATCTTCGGACGCACCCTCAATTCGCTTCGGCGCGCCAAGGCGGCGAAGTCGCAAATGCTTGATTATGAGCAGGCAGCACGATGCGGACTCATCGCGGGCGTCGCCAACACCTACTATACGTTGCTCATGCTTGACGCGCAGTTGCAAGTCGCAGAGCAGACCGAACAGACATGGCAGCAGACGGTCAATACTCTTCGCAAGATGAAGAGCGCAGGTATGACCAACGAGGCGGGTGTGGCGCAGATGGAAGCCACCTACTATTCCATCCAAACGGCGGTGTTGGATTTCCGCCAGCAGATTCGCGAGGTGGAGAACGCGATGTGCCTGCTCCTCGGCGGCACGCACCGCGACATCCCACGCACCACGCTGGATGCCCAATCCCTACCCGACCGGCTGGAGGTCGGCGTACCCGTGCAGATGCTCTACAACCGCCCCGACGTACGTGCCGCACAGCAGAACATGGCGCAGGCATTCTATGCCACCAACCTCGCGCGCAGCAACTGCCTGCCGTCGCTCAGCCTCAGCGGCACTTTCGGCTGGACCAACCACGATTACGTGCAGATTTTCAACCCCGCACAGATGATATCCAACCTTGCCGCGAGCCTGTTTGTGCCTTTGTTCAATTCAGGGCGCAACATCGCCGAGGTCAGGATGGCGAAGTCGCAGCAGGAGGAAGCCGCATTGCTGTTCACGAAGACGGTCTTGTCGGCGGGCAACGAAGTGAACGAAGCCCTCACGTCCTACCAGACCTGCCTCGCGAAGTGCGACTTGTACGACCGTCAGGTTGAAGCCCTCACCCGCGCCCAGCGCGCCACGAGTCTGATGATGCAGTACGGCAGCACCACATATCTGGAGGTACTCACCGCGCAGAACACGCTTCTGAATGCCCAGTTCACCCGCATCAGCAACCGCATGTCCCTGCTCCAGTCGGTCGTAACTCTCTATCACGCCCTCGGCGGCGGCAGTATCTAACCCGCCGATAATCTGCTTAAAATATAAATAGATGTTACAATAGGCTGTCTAATTATAGGCAGCCTGTTTGTTTTTATGTTATATAACACAAAAATAAAATCAATCATTATTTGTGTATATAATAAAAACAAACTACCTTTGCACTATAAACTAATTATTAACCTTAAAATCGTATTACTTATGATGAAAAAAGCAAGATGTTATTTATTTTTAGGGCTTTCTTTGGTCCTATTCAGTTGCAACCAAAAGCAAAGTATTGAGTTCGAACCTACAACGGAGAATGTGATGTATTCTTCGAAGGCTGTTTATGTAGATGAATCTACTTGGGCAGAACGTTATGACACAATCGATGTCCAATGGTATCTTGAAAATTATCCTGAAGTATTTGGAGAAATCCTTGTGTTTGATGATTTTGATGCAGTAGATAACCTCTTAGATGAGTTGGCAACCAAGAATTTTGAGGAGTTAAGAGATTGGTATGGGGAAACTAATTACCATAGTGACATTATTGAATCTAATATTGTATTTGATTCTGTTCTTAGCGAAATAGCAGAAATATATGGTATCCGAATGGATGGAGAATACGAGATGACAGAAGAAGAAGTGTCCGCCCTATATAGTGATTTTATAGAGGTTATGTCAGAAGAACATCCAGAGATGTGTTCTTTTAGTGAAGAATACGGTCGTGTATGCGTGAACCCCTTTGGGTGTGTTGATGATGAGTCTGCATTGGCAAACGAGAAAGGGATTGTGATTATTGACAAAGTTGTTTACAAATATCAACAGGGATATCTTATCAGTTGTCCTATAGACAAATACGTTCTTCTTCCTGAATTCGCAGTAGTTGAGGAACTATTCGAGGCATGTGCCGCAGGACTGTTTCCTAATATATCAGAAGACGATGTGCATTGGGCTATGCTTCCTAAACAAGAAACAGTGGAAGATAATATGAAGAGTCACGTGGCTCAACGAGGTGGCTACAAGATGTCCATATACCTTTCAGCATATCCTGTATGGTGGGCATTCTCTACTAATATACGAGGAAAGTTCACCGTCAAAAACTCATATTATGGATCATCACTTTCTGCTCATGTGACAGGGACAACCGTATTTCGTGCGAAAGTTAATTATAAGAAACAGGATACTGAATACTACACCTTCTTTGGAAATTTTACAACTTGGGGTACATACAGACAAAGGACATATCGTCACACTTGGTATAGAGACAAGTACACTCCGACAAAGAAAACTATTGTTTCTATATATGAAGCAGAATTAGATATGAACCAAGAAAACAACTCTATGAATATAAATATTTCTTGTAAGCATTAACAACAGCAACTAATAATTAATAAATACATTATGAGAAAAAAACAAAGAATTTTGGTCTATGCTGCCAGTGTGGTTTTCATCTTGTTGGCAAGTTGTCAATCTCGTTTTACGTTGCAGCACTACTTGCACAATGCAACGGGGCAGGATATTGTGGTGAGTACTCGCGAGGGAAAGTTCGATACCATTACTACTGCCGCTTATTACCTTCTTGAACAAGAGCAATTGGTTGACGGAGGGAAATACACACCTGCTCTAAACTCGGACGAACCCTTGCTTATATACTTCAACAATGCGTGCTACCAGATGGATAGAAACGACGCGAATTCTTGTCTTTGGAGTGAAGCATATCGCCAAGGTACAAACGAAGAAGTTACGCAATTAGGCAAAGACGTACTCAATGCAGAGATTCGTATTTTCGATGTGACTGAAGAATACATCACATCGCAGATTCTGAAAGAATAACCTCAGTATCCTGTTATAGAAAAGAGTGTACCAATGATATTGGTACACTCTTTTCTTATATCTTCGGTACATGGTATGATTGTCTTCCCCACGCGGACATGTTGTCCGCGTGAAGGTTTTATTTGTTTTTATGGTTTTGGTTTGTAACCTATCCCAACAGGCTCAGTAGCCGCGTCAGCAGGCTCATCGCAGTGGTCATCAGTATATCGGAATAGGCTACTATCAGGTACGACACCACGGCGCAACCGCTTGTACCGAGGAGCAGCCAGCGGGTGGCATCGGTGCGGAAAGCAAAACGCTCGCGCCAAGTGAAAGTCCTGAGCAGTTCCTGCTCGGGACTTGTCGGTTCAGGCAACAGGTTGATTTGCCGAAGGGTATCTTGCATAAACGCCTGACTGTCAGACGGCGTAGGGGCTGTCTGACGCAAGCGGCGGGATATGCGTTGTCGTGTAGTCATCGTGGCTATGGTTTACATACATCAATATAT
>CAKUUM010000035.1 GCA_934692905.1 uncultured Bacteroidales bacterium | reverse complement strand
CGCGCTTGTGCTAACCGCGAAAACGGCTGCAAAATTACTGCTTTTATACGAACCCACCAAATATCCGAGCACTTTTTTCACATTTTCTTTATAACACACTGATTATCAATATCAGTATAAATGAACATATAATTATCGTATCATTGGCCACGAATTGCAGGGATATACTTCAACAAGTAGCCGACACATAAAGCAAGTCACCCATATCCTCCCTACAATGTCCGCGGAATCACATACTAATAACATACTAATCACATACTAACCACATACTAATCACATACACTTAACCCGACAAATACACGAGAGGTCATGCGCAGGCAACCGATGATTTTGAGAAACGGTTTTTTAGTTGTATCTTTGTACCCGCAAATGAGTCGGCGGCAGAAAGAGACGAAAGCCTCGCCAGAAAAAAGCAAACTACTATAACAGAAAAAACAAACTGCCATATTATATTAGTACCATATATATAGTACAGCATAATGCAATACGATGTAGTACGGCACAGTCCGCGGCGAAAAGAAGCAAGAAAAAGAACAAAGTGTGACAAAACAGACAATGGTCAAGAATAAGCGTGTGAAAAAGAAACACATTATTATAATAGTGTCTATAGCGGCGGCATTGGTGCTGGCAGCAGGGGCTGTGTGCATTGAGCAATACTACCGTCTGGAAGTATGCAATTTCGCTTCACGTGACGGCGAGGGACACGGGTACTACGTATATCCCGATGCTACGGCGGAGTCGCTGTTTGAGCAGATGAAGGCGGACTACAAAGTGGGTTCGGAGACGGCGTTCCGGCTGCATGCACGCCATATGCTGTACCGCCATCCCAAGACCGGGTACTACCACTTCCCTGCGCGAATAGGCGACAGGCACCTGATTCGACGGCTGCAACTAGGGGAGCAGACGCCTGTCCGGCTATCGTTCACACAAAGTGTGCGCACTCCTGCACAACTGGCATCGGTGCTCGGAAAGCAGTTGCTGCTGGATTCGGCGGCAGTGAAAGTGCGTATGGATTCGGCGGAGTATGTAAAGAAATACGGCATGAAGCCCGAGACTGCTGTATGTCTCTTTATACCAAACACTTACGAGGTGTATTGGACCATCTCTCCCGACCAGTTGTTTGACAGAATGCACAAGGAATACAACCGCTTCTGGAACGATGAGCGTCGCGCGAAAGCCAAGGCGCTAGGGCTGCAACCCACCGAGGTGGCGACGATTGCATCCATCATTGAATCGGAAACCAACAAGGCATCGGAGTACCCGATTATCGCCTCCATATACCTGAACAGAATAGAGAAAGGCATACCGCTACAAGCCTGTCCGACAGTGATTTATGCGGTGGGCGACTTCTCAATGCGGCGCGTGCTGAAACGCCATCTTGCCATAGACTCGCCATACAACACCTATAAATACAGCGGTCTGCCCCCCGGACCGATACGTCTGGCACGCGCCTCGGTGATGGACGCGGTGCTGAATGCGCCGAAGACCAACTACCTGTATATGTGTGCCAACCCCGACTTCTCGGGAACACACGTGTTCTCGTCGTCGTATGCACAGCATGCCGCCACGGCAAGGCGGTACCAGCAAGAACTGAACAACCGGAAAATCAAGTGATTGACGATGTACGAATGTACGATGTACGATTTTGCGTGACCGCCCCATATTGCCACGCCTTGACGACGCGAGACGCGCCGTCTCCAAAAAGGTGCGTCACCAGAGTGTTGCCCTGATGGATTATCTTTGCAGAAGGGACTTGACGAACTCTTCGCGGTTGAAGACCTGAAGGTCTTCCATCTTCTCGCCCAAGCCGATGTAGCGGACGGGAATCTTGAACTGGTCGCTGATACCGATGACTACCCCACCCTTTGCGGTGCCGTCCAACTTGGTGATAGCCAGCGAAGTAACCTGCGTGGCGCGGGTGAACTGACGGGCCTGCTCGAAGGCGTTCTGCCCCGTGCTACCGTCCAACACCAACATCACATCATGGGGAGCGTCGGGTACGACCTTCTGCATGACGTTTTTGATTTTGGTGAGTTCGTTCATGAGGTTGATTTTGTTGTGGAGACGTCCGGCAGTGTCGATGATAACCACGTCGGCACCGTTGGCTTTGGCACTGGAGAGTGTGTCGAACGCCACGCTGGCAGGGTCAGAGCCCTGCTGCTGCTTGATAACGGGTACCCCTACACGCTCACCCCAGATGCAGAGTTGCTCAACGGCAGCGGCACGGAACGTGTCGGCAGCACCAAGGTATACCTTTTTGCCCGCCTGCTTGTACTGGTAGGCGAGTTTGCCGATGGTGGTCGTCTTGCCCACTCCGTTCACACCCACGACCATAATCACATAGGGCTTATGGGGCAGGGGTTCACTGAAGTCCGACACGTTGCCGGTGTTGTTCTCGGCAAGCAAGGCAGCCACTTCCTCTACAAGAATGCGGTTGAGTTCTGCCGTACCCATATATTTGTCGCGTTTCACGCGCTCCTGAATGCGTTCGATGATGCGCAGCGTGGTGTCCACACCAACATCCGAAGTGATGAGAGCCTCCTCCAGTTGGTCCAGGACATCATCGTCCACCGTGGACTTGCCTGCTATGGCACGTCCAATCTTACCCAAGACAGATTCTTTGGACTTTTCCAAGCCCTTGTCCAATGTCTCTTTTTTTTCTTTGCCGAACAATCCGAAAAATGCCATATGCGTACCTTATTATATATAGTATCAATTATTCTTTTCCATCTGCAAGCCGCTGCATAAAAGCCCAGAACCTGCCGTTCTCAATGTGCGTTTTCGCGCCCAAACGTGCCAGCAAACGATAGAAGGCATTCCTGCTGCGTATGCTATTACGCCCGACGGCATAGAAGACAAATGTGGTCAGAATACCCGCAGCCACCACAATATAGAGTTGCACCTCAAGGCTTGCTCCCAGCAGGTAACCCAGCCACCAACAGAAAACAATCAGCAAGTTGGTGAGAATGAGTACGGTAGCCGTACCGATGTGCGAGAAACCGAGTTCGAGAAACAAGTGGTGGAGGTGCGTCTTGTCAGGCGAAAAGGGCGACACTCCACGCCTGATTCTGCTGCACATGACACGCAATGTGTCGAAAACAGGTATGCACAATACCGCCAAACAGAAGGCAACGGAACTGAATCCCTGCGCCTGAAGTACGTCAACGGGCGAGCCGTCCTGCAAGACGCAGAACACCATGGCGCTCATAACAGCCCCCAACATAAGCGTGCCGCCATCGCCGATATACATTTTGGTTCTGAATCCAAACACGTTGTGGCAACGGAAAGGTATCAGCGCCCCAATACAAATCGCCATAAAACAACATAACGTATATTCGCCCACATGCGCGAAGAGGGCGGCGAATAAAGCGCACGCCTCGATGCAGAATCCCGACGAGTAGCCGTCCACGCCGTCTATCATGTTGATACTGTTGATGATACCCACACCGGCTATCACACTGAGCGGAATGCTGATATACAGAGGCAATGCGTTAATGCCCCACAACCCATGGAAACCGCCAATCATCATATGGCTGAGCCCTATATACAGCCCTACAATGAGCAACTCGAGGCACATCCGCACGCGCGCCGAGAGGTCGCGCATATCGTCCACCACGCCAAAGAGCAACATGACAGGTATGAAGACAAACAGCCAGAGAGAGACGTGCCACGAAAGCAGGAACGTGCAGACCACCCACGGAACCACCATTCCAACGGCTACGGTAACTCCGCCAAAAGCAGGTATGGGCTGCCTCTGCAATTTGCGCTTCGCCGGATAATCCACTATCTCGTGCCGCATAGCAAATCTGAACATGGACGGATATACCGCCCACGTCACCAGCAACGCCAACGCGAAACACGATAATATGATGAGTACGTTTGTTGTCACCATTCAGCGGCTTTGGACACCATCCAAAACACAGAGCCTGCAAAGTTACTGCTTTTTTCCGACATATACAAATACAGACAGATGCCCCACAAAGATAAAAACGCTTCGGGTATTTGCGGGGAAGTACACCAGAAACATTGCGGTCCGTACAACAAAAGACTGCCCGACGCACGTCGGGCAGCCCCTAAAATCATACGGAGTGTATATCAGTCCTTCTTGAAGCGGTCGAAGAAACCGCGGCGGGGTTTGTCTTCCTCCCCGGCGGTGTCGGCTGTGGTGTCAGCAGAAGATGCTACAGGAGTAGCGGCGGTGGTATCGTCCTCGTCGTCACGGGGCGTCCACTCCTCGCGCTCGGCGATGTCACCCAGTTGGTTCTGGACGTACTTGATAACGTCATTCAAGCCCTCGGTGAAGTGGGCAAAATCCTCCTTATATAAGAATACTTTATGCTTCTCGAACTGGGGGAACTCATCCTCCAAGCCCGACTTGCGCTTGCTCTCGGTAATGCACAAGTACAAGTCCTCGTTGCGGGCTTTCTTGACATCCAAATAATAAATACGTTTACCTGCCTTCACAGAACGCGAATACACTATTTCGGGTTCGTTTCTGTTCTCGTTTCTACGATTTTCCATCTCTTATACTTACGTTAAAAAATTAAACGGCACAAAGGTACTCGTTTTTTTCGGAATATACAAGGAAGGAAAAATATATTTCGGTTTTCTTGTGTAAATGCGGTATTTTATGTACCTTTGCGCGCTAAATATATGGAATTCCCCGCGGAATGGGTGGACAAGGAACATGAATTGCCAAAGGATTGGTGGAATAAAGAACATTAATTACCGTGTAATTAACCATTAATTCCAAGCATGGGGAGTGGGCAAGGACAGATTATAACTGGCGGCAATGAAGAGGAAAGAATAGGGTAAGGTCAGGGAAAGAGCAGGGAAAGGTCGGGGAGAAATCAGGGAAAAGTTAGGGGAAAGGCCGGGAGGAGACAAAATAGAGACAGATAAAAGACAATGATAAATAAGACATCGGTCGATGGTAAACAGGACATTGGTTAGAACTAAGGTAGTGCAGACATTGTTTGCGTACTACAAAGACGGGGAAAAGACTCCGCTGACGGCTCGGAAGGAGTTGCTGAAGAGTTTTTCGGACACGTACAGTTTGTACATGATGTTGCTCGCATTCGCGTGCGAACTGACAGACTACGCCGCGGAGCAGATACGGGAAGCCAAGACACGCGCTGCGGTGACACATACCCACTACGAGCCGAACTACCGCTTTGTGAACAACCGTATAGCGCAGCAACTGTTCAACAACCGCAAGTTGCGCAACTACATGGAAGACCAGCATCTGCGCTGGGACCTCGGTATGCACGCCGTGGAGACCGCCTACAAGCAGATGGTGGCAAGCGAATACTACAAAGAGTACATGACGAAGCCCGAGGAGCCGAGTTACGATGACGAGAAGACCCTCTGGCGGAAGGTGTATAACTCGCTGCTCAGCAACGAGGACATGGAAGCCGCTCTCGAGGACATGGAAGTGGCACTCGACCAGCGCGGGTGGACCACCGATGCGGACGTGATTCTGACCTACGTGGTGAAGACTATCAAACGCTTCAAGGAAGAGTTGGGCGACGACCAGGAGTTGCTGGCTATGTTCGATACTGAAGCCGAACTGAACTTCGGCAAAGACCTGCTGCAACTGACCATAGAGCACGCCGACGAGTACAAGGCGCTGATAGAAAAGGCTCTGCAGAACTGGGACACGGAGCGTCTGGCGTTCATGGACACCATCATCCTAATGACCGCATTGACAGAGATACTCGGGTTCAACGACATCGCACTGGAAGTCAGTATGAACGAGTACATCGAGATAGCCAAAGAGTACTCGGGCGAGAAGAGTTACATCTTTATCAACGGGGTACTTGACAAGGTGGTGAGCGACCTAAGGCACGAGAATGCGTTGTTCAAGGTTTGAACAAAGTAATAGTTAATAGTTAATAATTAATAACATGTTGAATTTCATTTTATTGCAGGCACAAGGTGCCGCTACACAAGGGCAAGGCCAAAGTTCATGGACGTTCTGGGTTATGATGATCCTTATCTTTGTAGTGTTCTACTTCTTTATGATTCGTCCGCAAACCAAGAAGCAGAAAGAACTACAGAAACAACGTGATGCCATGAAGAAAGGCGACAAGGTTGTGACCGCCGGCGGTATCTACGGCAATATCAAAGAGGTACAGGATAACGCCTTTATCATAGAGATAGCCAAAGACATCACTATCAAAGTGGACAAGGGTAGCGTTTATGCGTCCGCAGATGAGGCACAACAAGCCCCGAAGGACGAGAAGAAAGACAAGAAATAAGCGGGTCGGTCGCGGGTCGATAGGGGGTCGGCTGTGGTTGGGGAGTGAACCCATAATGAATCCATAGTGAGCCCATAATGAACCCATAACGGACCTATAATGCCCCCATAGCGAGCAAGGAGCGAAAAGCAGTTGGAGACGCAACGCGAAACATGGGTTCGCCGCTTGAAAGAGTGGCTGCAGGCGGTGCAACGGTATGCCAAAAGGCTTTGGCAGTGGTTGCTGAGGAAAGACATACTCACCTACCTGCTGTTTGTAGGCCTCGCCACATTAGTGTGGTGGGGTCGTGCGATGTCGTCGCAACGCGATACGACCATCACCCTGCCGATAGTCTATACGGACGTGCCGGAACAGGTGGTGTTTGACACTCCGTTGCCCAAAGAACTGAAAGTGACTATCCGTGACAACGGCAAGCAGTTGCAGCGGATAGGCGACGGGCGGCTGATACTGACCCTGAGTATTGTCAGCCAGTTGGCAGAGCAAGAGGGCACGGTGCACATCGCGGCGGAGATACTCCGCCCGAAGTTGCAGGACATGCTGCCCGGCTCTACGGTGGTGCAGCAAGTGCAGCCCGAAGTGATTGAAGCGGGATACCACAGGCAAGAGGAGAAAGATGTGGAAGTGCGGCTGATGGCGGAATGGACGCCAGCGCCGCAGTACCAGATGCGTGACTTACCCCTTGTGGAACCCCAAGAGGTACGTGTTTACGGGAAGAAAGCAGACCTCAGAAATCTGCGTTACATCCCGACGGAACCCCTGAAGATAAAGGATATCCGCGATACGATGCGCTGTACGGTGGGGTTGGCGGTGCCCGAGGGATTGCGTGTGGTGCCGCAGAACGTGAGTGTGCTGTTCGTAACGGAACAGTTCACGGAGAAAACATTTACGTTACCCGTGGAGACATACGGCTGTCCCGAAGGGCAGTCGCTGAGGTTGTTCCCGCAGACGGTGACGGTTCAGGCGCGTGTGGGCATGTCGCACTTCAACGATGTGCGCGAGGAGGATTTCCATGTGATATGCCATTTTCCGAAAGGTGAACAGGTATCGGTACCCGTGGAGGTGGAGTGCGACAATCCTTATGTAACGCGCGCGCGTACAAACCCGAGTGAGTTGGAATATATCATAGAGAGGTAGCATGAAGAAGATACAAATGGTTGATTTGCAGACGCAATATCAACACATAAAGGAAGATATAGACCGCGGCATCCAAGCGGTGATAGACAGCGCGGCATTCGTGAAGGGTCCGGCGGTGACGGAGTTCCAGTCGCACCTCGAAGCCTATATCGGCGCGAAACATGTCATCACGGTAGGCAACGGTACCGACGCCCTGCAGATAGCACTGATGGGTCTCGGTCTGAAGGCAGGCGACGAGGTTATCACCCCTACGTTTACGTTTATCGCAACGGCAGAGGTGGCTGCGCTGTTGGGTTTCACACCCGTAGTGGTAGATGTAGATTGGGGTACGATGAACATCTCGGCGGAGGCTATCCGCAAGGCTATCACGCCCCGCACGAAGGCTATCGTGCCCGTGCATCTGTTCGGTCAATGCGCTGATATGGAGCCTATTATGGCGATTGCACGGGAGCACCACCTGTACGTAGTGGAGGACGCGTGCCAAGCCATCGGGGCGCAGTACACGTTCTCGGACGGTACGACGCGGCAGGCAGGAACGATGGGCGACATAGGGTGCACCAGTTTCTTCCCGTCGAAGAACCTCGGTTGCTACGGCGACGGGGGTGCGATATTCACCAATAATGACGAGTTGGCGGCCCAGATGCGCGCTATTGCCAACCATGGCATGGTGGTGCGCTACCATCACGACCGTGTGGGCGTGAACTCGCGTTTGGACGCCATTCAGGCGGCTGTGCTGGACGCAAAACTGCCGCATCTCAACGAGTACATCGCGGCACGACAACGGGCGGCAGCCTACTACGACAAGGCATTTGCGGGCAATCCGCACGTGCTGACACCCGCACGGCAAGCCCATTCGACGCACGTCTATCACCAGTACACATTGCGATTGTCGGGCGTGGACCGCGACAAGGTGCGCGAGGCACTGGCGGAAAGGGAGATACCGTCGATGGTGTACTATCCCGTGCCGCTGCACCTGCAAAAGGCATACCAAGACCCGCGGTACAAGGCGGGTGACTTCCCCGTGGCTGAACGGCTGGCAGGGTGCGTGCTGTCGCTGCCGATGCATACGGAACTAACTGACGAGCAGTTATCAGCAATTGTTTCGGCGGTTGCCGAAGCAATTGCTGATAAGTAATAGTTAATGGTTAATAATTAATAGGCGTTTCCTGTCGGAAGTAATGGGTAATAGTTAATAATTAATATACATTAAGGACGTTTGTTCCGTATCCGTTGCATAAGGGTTGCGTATCCCTTGCGCATCCCTTGCTGAAAGACAGCGGCTTGACAGAACAAAGAAACGGCTGAAACGTTAATATATAGTAATACTTTTTCGGGCTTAAAAGGCACGAAAAGGGATAAGAAACAAGAATAATGGCGACCTCGTTCTCACTACAACAGCAGCAGAAACTGCAAGCGAAACTGTCACCTGCGCAGATACAGGTGATGCGCTTGCTGGAGTTGCCGTCGTGTGAGTTGCAAGCCCGTATCAACGAAGAGTTGCAAGACAACCCCGCGCTGGAAGAGGGTCGCGACGAGAACGCGGAGGAATATCAGGACACCGAGCCGCAGGACGAGGAGTACGAGAACCCGTTGCAGAACGACGACTTCAACTACGACGACTACGTGCAGGACGATGACTATGCGGACAGCCTGCCGGCATCGCAAGGTCGCGTGGAGAGTACGCCGCAAGAGGATATCCCGTTCTCGGTGGGGACGAGTTTCAGCGAGTATCTGAAGTCGCAGATTTACCTGACGAAAATGGACAAGCCCGACCGTCATGTGGCGAAATTTGTGGTGGGGAACATAGACGACGACGGGTACCTGAGGCGCACGCCCGAAGAACTGGTGGACGACCTGACGTTCCGCGAAGGCTTGACCGTGTCGGACGACAAGATGCGTGAGATAGTGGCGCAGATAAAGCAGTTCGACCCGCCCGGAGTGGGCGCGTACGACCTGCAGGAGTGCCTGCTGATACAGTTGCGGCAGAAAGAGCAGACGCCCGCGGTGGTGCTGGCGGAGAAGATACTGCAGCAGTACTTCGACGAGTTCTCGCGCCACCACTACAGCAAGGTGGTGCAGCGCGCGGGCATCACGGAAGACGAGTTGAAGACCGCCATCAACGAGATAGTACACCTGAATCCGCGCCCCGGAAGTGCCTGGTTAGGAACGGTTTACGACCGAAACCAGACAGTGGTGATACCGGATTTCATCGTGGAGCAGGAGGACGGCGAGTTGATAGTGTCGCTCAACCAAGGCGACCTGCCCGAGTTGCACGTGTCGGCGGAATACAACGAGATGCTGGAGAACTACACGAAGCAGACGCAACGCCCCACACCGCAGACACGCGAGGCCGTGCGGTTTGTGAAGGGCAAGATTGAGGCTGCCAACTGGTTTATCGACGCCCTGCGCCAGCGCAACGAGACGCTGATGCACACGATGGGCGCGATAGTGAGTTACCAGCGCGAGTTTTTCCTGCAAGGGGACAACGTGTATCTGCGCCCGATGGTGCTGAAAGATGTCGCCGACCGCGCGGGGTACGACGTATCCACCATCTCGCGCGTGTGCAGCAACAAGTACGTGCAGACCGAGTTCGGCGTGTTCCCGCTCAAGTTCTTCTTCTCGGAATCCATGACCAACAGCGAGGGCGAAGAGATTTCGACCCGCGAAGTGAAGCAGAAACTGCGCGAGATAGTGGATGCCGAGGACAAGAGCAACCCGATAACCGACGACGAACTGGTGGAGACGCTGCACCGCAACGGCTACTCCATCGCACGGCGCACCGTGGCGAAATACCGCGAACAGTTGGGCATCCCCGTGGCGCGACTGCGCAAACAGATACAATAGACGATGCAGAAAGTGCTTGATTATCTGGCGAAAACGCTGAGCATAGTGCTCTATCCGCTGCTGATACCCACCTACGGGATGGGGCTGTTCTTCGCGGCGATGCACGTGCACAGCCCGTCGATGCCCGCCACACTGGCGTGGCTGTCGGTGGTCGGCACGCTGTTTCTGACCTGCCTGATACCGGTGTCGCTGATAGTGTGGATGTGGCGGCGCGGGCAACTGACGTCGCTCTACATCGAAGACCCCAAGCAACGCACCACACCTTATATATATAGCACCGTGTGCTACGCCTTCTGGTGTTACTTTGTGCGCGCGACCATGCATCTGCCGCTGATGTGGCTGCTGTTGGCAGTCGGCGCGACGCTGGCACTGGCAACGGTGGCGGTCATCAACCGCCGGTGGAAAATCTCCGCGCACCTGTCCGCGATGGGCGGGCTGCTGGGTGGGGTGTGCAGTTACGGGCTGTGCGGCGGAGTGGACGTGACGGCAATGGTCATCGTGGTGCTGGTGCTGTCGCTGCTGATGATGTACGCGCGCATCTACCTGAAAGCCCACACGCCGATGCAGGTGGTGTGCGGCTACCTGCTGGGGCTGGTGTTTACGTTTGTGCCTAATCTGATAATGATGTATGCGTAAGTGGTTGATAACAATAGCGTTATGTGTATGTTCGCTGCTCGCCGGCGCCCAAACGCTGAGCGATAGCGCGCACGTCTATCTGCTGACGTGCACCCCGGGCACGCAGGTGTGGTCGAAGTACGGGCACTCCGCCATCCTCGTGGAGGACAAGGCGCAGGGCATTGACGTGGTGTTCAATTATGGCATTTTCTCCTTCGACACCGAGGACTTCTACCTCAAGTTCGTCAAGGGCGACACCTACTACCAACTCGGCATCGAGCCGTTGCGCTACTTCCGCGAGAGCGCGGAGCGCGTGGGGCGCAAGGTCTATTGGCAGCGGCTCAACCTGACGCACACGCAGATGCAGCAGGTGTTCGATGCGCTGCTCGTCAACTACCAACCCGAGAACCGCTTCTACCACTACAATTTCGTGTTCGACAACTGCGCCACGCGCCCCTATCACCTTATCAAAGACGCGCTTGGCGACACCATACTGTCTGATTATCAAGGATATATCCATCAGCCATACCGCCGTGCCATCTCCCGCTACACGGGGCGCAACTCGTGGGTGGACTTCGGCATCAACCTCATCTTCGGCAGGCGCGCGGATGCGCCTATGGACAACGAACAGCGGCTGTTTCTGCCCGAAGAACTGATGTTTTTCATGTCCGAAGCACGCCTCGCGGACGGCACGCCGCTGGTGCTGAGCGAGTACATCGCGCCTTTTGACATCGCGCCCGTGCCGTGGTACGCCAACTGCTGGCTGGGCATCGGGTTGTTTGTCCTCGTGATGGTTGGCATCTCGCTGCTCGACCGCCGCCGCGGACGCTTGAGTTGGTGGGTGGACGTGCTCTTGGGGCTCGTGTACCTCGTCCTGATTGCTATCGTGGTCTTCCTGACCTTCTTCTCGTCGCATCCGTTGGTCGGCTTCAACTGGCGGCTGCTGCTATTCCCCGTTCTTCACCTATGCGCACGACTCATCTACACACTTCACTGATAGCCCTGCTCTCTATCCTCTATTCCCTGAACATCAACGCCTTGCCGCGTCTCACGGTGATGGTGGTGGTGGATGGCATGACCCAGGAAAACCTCACCGACCTGCGTTCCTATTGGCCTGCGGGCGGCTTGCGGACGCTCAGCGAAGAGGCGTATCAGACCACCGTGGACTTCCCGCACCTCGTCTATGGCGGGCAGGAGACCACCGCCACACTCATGACGGGCACCACCCCGTCGCACCATGGCATTATGGCGGATACGTACTTCTCGCGCACCGACCGCAACGTCCATGCCACACTCGAAGACCGCCAAGCGGCAGGCATCGGCACCGACCTCGACCTGTCGCCGCGTACGCTGCTATCCGTCTCATTGTCAGACGAATGGCGTATTCTACAGGGCACGCAGGCGAAGATTTACGCCATCGGACTCCAGCCCGAAGCCACCGTGCTCATGGCGGGGCACGCCGCCAATGCGTGCTGTTGGCTCGACCCCCGCGAACAGAAATGGGCAACCACCTCTTTCTATGCCGAAGGGCTCCCCGCAGCGGCTGACGCGATGAACGTCAGCGGGCGCATCGCCGAACTGGCAAACCGCCCGTGGACACCGCGCATGGACGTTTCCATGTATATGCGCCCCACGCCCGAAGAGCGCAAAAAGCCCTTCTCATACACGCCAAACGCCCAGTTATTGCGCACGCCTGCCGCCAACACGCTCGTCATTGAGATGGCGCTCGCCCTGCAAAAAGACCTGCAACTCGGCGCGGACGACACGCCCGACCTACTCCTTCTCCAACTGACCACCCTCTCCCCGCACGCCACATCCGACGCGCTCGCGTCCGCCGAACAGGAAGATATGTATCTCGGTATCAACCAGGACCTTGGCTTCCTTATGGAGCAACTCAACCGCCGTATCGGCAAGGCGCAATACCAACTGCTTGTCGTCGGGCGGCCCTTCCTCGGATATTCAGCGCAGACCCTTGAGATGGCAGGCTTGCCAGTGCGGCATTTCAACGTGGACCGCGCCGCAGCCCTCACCGGCACCTACCTCATGGCGATGTACGGGCACGAGCGCTGGGTGGACGGCGGCTACGGACCGTTCATCTACCTCAACCGCACACTCATCGAGCAGAAACGTCTGTCGCTCGAGACTTTCCAGCGTCAGGTGGCGAATTTCCTCATGGATTTCGAGGGCGTGCAGGTGGCATTCCCCATCCACGAAGCCATCACGTCCGAGGACCGCACCTCTATCTACCGCAAGCACGCGGGCGACGTCTATTTCCAACTGCAGGACAACTGGCTCCTCGACTCCGACGAGCGCACCACCTACGACCGCGTCATCCAGTCCTGCCCCACCGCGCCACTCCTCTTGTGGTCGGGCACCCTGCGCACATTCCCCGAGGGCGACTTGCACGCAACGGACGTTAAATCACTCATAATGAAATAATTAAATACCAAAAATAAATCGTACATCGTAAATATCTAAATCGTAAATAATTATGGTTTTCTACGAACTCAAAATCAGTTACACCCGCCAGACGGGCGAAGACAATCCCGCTGCTGTCAAGGAGACATACATGGTCGAAGGGCTCACCTGCGCCGCTGTGGAGACGCGCCTTATCGATGAGATAAAACCCTTTATATCAGGCGAATGGGAGGTCAAGAGTTGCAAACAGGTACAATTCTACGACATGATTCCTAACCCCGATGCCGAGTTCTGGTACAAGGCGCGCGTCGACATGATTACCGTGGAGGACAACGGCAAGGAGACCCGCAAAGGTGCAAATATCTACGTACAGGCAAACGACCTCAACGAAGCCGTCAAGAGTCTCATGCAATCGCTCGCAAGCATTGATTGTGAGATAGTTAACATCGCCAAGTCGCCTATCCTCGAGGTCTTCCGCGCTGTGGATTAATGCGAACCCGGTAACGGCAAAGTAAGAATATCGCTGCTTATTTAGACGTTCAAAAGACTGATTTTACCAATCCGTTTCCTATAGGTTTCCCTGATATTTCCCTGACCTTGCCGAGTGGATAGACGGTTTCTTGTCTATTTTTAATTGTCTGAAAATAAGCCACTTGACTTTTTACAACTACAACCCATGACCGACATTTCCCTACACATTGCCGACATCCGCCGCCACTTGCCCGAAGGGGTCAAGTTGGTGTGTGTCAGCAAGTTTCACCCCTCTGAGGCAATCCTCGAAGCCTACAACGCCGGCGAACGCGACTTCGGCGAGAGCCGTGTGCAGGAACTCCTGCCCAAATACGAGTCCCTGCCCCGCGACATACGCTGGCACTTCATCGGGCACCTGCAAACCAACAAAGTGCGTGCCATTATCCCATTCGTCTATATGATACAGTCTGTGGATAGTCTGCGCCTTCTGGAAACCATCAACCGCGAGGCGGAGCGTATACAACGCCGCGTCAAAGTGCTGCTCGAGGTGCATGTCGCCCGCGAGGAAACCAAGACGGGTTTCGCACCCGACGAACTGCCCGCCGACTTCACCGCCTACCCGTGGGTAGAGGTATGCGGCATTATGGGTATGGCTACGCAAACCGATGATACACAGGAGATTCGTCGTTGCTTCCACGCCCTCAAGACCATCTGCGATGCTCGCCAACTACCCATCCTCAGCATGGGTATGTCCCACGACTACCTCCTCGCCATCGAAGAGGGCAGCACCCTTGTCCGCATCGGCACCACCATCTTCGGTGAACGCGATTATTCCAAGTGAAATATCCCAAAAGAATAAGTAATGCCCGGGAATTAATGGTTAATTACACGGTAATTAATGTTTTATATGTCTGATTCTCCGACCATTATTTTGGACATGGGCGGCGTGCTGATGCAGCACAATATGCCCGAGTGCTTGTCACGTTTCCGCCACCTGCTCGGTGAGGAGCAGATGAACAGCCTCTTGGGTCTTGCCACCAACGGCGAGGGCACTGCCGACAGCCTTATGGAACAGTTCGAGCGCGGACTCATCTCTGCCGACACGTTCATTGGCACCCTCTTGCGCTATGCCCGCCCGGGCACCACGCCGCAAGACCTCATTGATGCTTGGAATGCTATGCACGGCGGCATACCTGCCGACCGCCTTGCCCTGCTGCGCCAATGGCATGACCACGGCTATCGCCTCTTCCTGCTGAGCAACAACAACGAACTCCACTGGCACGATATCTGCTCTCACTACGACATGTCCGTCTTCGAGCACTGTTTCCTCTCCCACCTCCTCCACCTCAGCAAGCCCGACCCGCGCATCTATGCCGCGGTCCAATCCTACCTCACCCGGCACCATTGCCCCACTCCCTACTGCTTCGTGGACGACCTCCCCGCCAATCTTCTCCCCGCTCAGGCCCTCGGCTGGCACACCTACCCCACCCTCACAGCCCTCTCCAAAGACCTGTAAAAAATGGCTGCCTACCAACGTAAGCAGCCATTTAGTAAATTCTTTTTACTGTTACTTGACAGGATTGTCCTGTAACCCCCACCCCGTGATGGTCGCCACGTATGGAATCACCGAGTAGGCAATCTTCTGATGCCCCGTATAGTTCGGGTGGGAAGACGCCCCGAGGTCGCTGTCATTGTCATGCAAAGCAGGACAAAGTCCGAGGTACGACACATTCTTCATACCGCAGTTGTCCACCAGTTCGCGCACATACGTAAACAGGTATTCATGCGCCTTGGTGGTGACACACAACACAGGATGTTCCTCTCCGTAATTAGCCTTGATTTCGCGCAGCAGTTTATAGTATTGGTCACGGAATTTCTCGTATTTTGGCTGCATAGCCACCGAGAAATCATTGGCACCCAGATAGATGATCGTCATAGCGGGACGGAAATCCGAGTCCTGCACCGACCAGCGCATGGCTTGCGTAGAGTCCATATCAAAGGTCTGCAAGTAGCGTTCCGGCATCCACCAGCCGTTAAATTTCGAGTTGTAGTTGCGCGTGATACCCATACCCGAGTGCGCAATAGCAACATAATCTGCCTCAAAATAACGTGCGATAATGGCGGCATAAGTCTTCGATGCATTCTCTGTTTCAGGCGTAAAGGGGTCCGTCTTGACGCTGTTTTCGGAGCCGTAACCACACGTATAACTATCGCCGATAAACTCCAGTTGGCGCGGCAGCAGCGGGGTGGCTGGGTAGAAACGGTCGGCAGTAAACTCATGGATAGTGGTAGTACCCTGCTCACCCTCGGTGCGTTTTTGTATAATCACCTCATGGATACCGCGGCGCGTCTTGTTGACGGGGTCATCGGGCGACACCACTGCAATGAGGGTATCGTTGCCTTGCGTAGTGATAATGCGGTTGGGCTCGTCAGAGGTCGGGCAGTCAATCCAGACGTTGTAGTAGTTGCGTTGGGTGTCGGAGACGCGCATGGTGAGCGTCTTGCCCGAGTAGGCAACGCGGATGGTAGTGGCAGTCCAATCGAAAGCCACGGAAGTATTACGCACCTGGGTGCGTCCAACGAAAGTGATACGCGAGTCAGTGGCTGGGACTGTCTCCGCCATGACTGCAAGGTTTGCCAGCAGGCAAATGAGAAAAAGGGAATATCTCTTCATAATCTTACGGATGATTAAACAGCAATTCCCCTCCCGTATTGCGGGAGAGGAATCCTTGTAAATATCTGATGGACAGCCATTTGATTATTCAAATGCGCCCATTTGGAGCATAGCCACTTCTTTAGCCGTCAGGAAACGGTACTTGCCGCGCCCCACATTCTTCTTGGTAATTCCGGCGAACGAAACGCGGTCCAGTTTGGTCACCTTGTACCCAATCTTCTCAAACATACGGCGCACTACACGGTTTTGTCCCGAGTGGATTTCGATGCCGATATGTTTGCGGTCCTCTTTGGGGAACTCCAGGGCGTCCGGAACCACCTTCTCACCGTCAATCTCCACGCCCGCACGGAGTACAGCCTCGTCGGCCTCGTCAATCTCGCGGTCAAGGGTGACAGCATAAATCTTCTTCTTGCCGAACTTCGGGTGCGTCAGTTTTGCGGCGAGGTCGCCGTCATTGGTCAGCAACAGCACACCTGTGGTGTTGCGGTCAAGGCGCCCGACAGGATATATGCGCTCTGCACAGGCATTGCGCACAATGTCAAGCACCGTATGACGCTCCTCTGGGTCATCGGTGGTAGTCACTGTATTCTTGGGCTTGTTGAGGAGGATATAGACTTTCCTCTCGCGGCGGACAGGCTGGTCATGGAACATCACCTTGTCCGTTGGCAGCACCTTAGCACCCAGATTATCAACCACTTGACCATTCACCGTAATAACGCCTGCCTGTATGAAATCGTCTGCCTCGCGGCGCGAGCAGATGCCTGCATTGGCGAGATACTTGTTAAGGCGTATCGGCTTGGTCGGATCTTCGTAACTCTTAATGTACTCTTGTCGTTTGCGTTGTGAGTAAAGTCCCTGATTACGTTTGGGTTTCGGGCGATACGGGCGTTGCATTTCCTCCCCGTCGGCATTGCGATAAGGGCGTGGCTGGTTACCCATATTCGGGCGGAAAGAGGGACGGCGTTCCGGATTGTAGGGGCGTGCCTCGCCGTCCGCAGGATTATACGGACGCGGTTCCACCTTCTCTACACGCCCTGTATTCGGACGTGTGAAACGCTGACGGGTTCTGCCACCCTCTCTCGGGGGGTAAGTGTTGAATCGGGGACGTACGGAAGCGCCATCCGGCGACATCGTTGCGCCATACTGCTCACGCGGATTCTCATCCTGACGGTAGCCACCCTGGCGTGGGGTGTGGTTGTCTTGTTCTACCATTTGTTTGGTTGGTTAGATTGGTTTTTGTCTGTTTGTCGTTTTCATGAAAAGGCTTTCATGATAAGGTCTTGGTTGGTTACCGGCATAGGCTCCGCGCGTTTTACCACAGGGAGCCTATGCGTAATGTTCATAAACAGGCACCGGCGTCTCCCGACACCCAATGCCGCAATCGCAGTCAGTACTAAGCCTCTGCTGCTTTCTCTATCGCCAACTTGCCACGATAGTAGCCGCAAGACGGGCATACCGTGTGGTAGATGTAGTGCGAGCCGCAGTTCGGGCAGATAGCCAAAGCGGGCATCTTTGCCACGTCATGGGTACGACGTTTCGCTTGTCTGGTGTGCGATTGTCTTCGTTTAGGATGTGCCATATTCTGTTAATTTATTTTATTTGTTAGTTTGTTAGTTTGTTTCTCGGCGGAGGTCACACAGCATACAGGCCACGCAGAACAACCTATATTTCAGCGTTTTCGCCGTCTGTATTATTGTCTTCCAACGATGTGCAGAGGTGGTCTTGGAGAAGCGCAGCCATTTGTGGGTTGCAACCACCCGGTTGGTGACTATGCACTATCGGAAGATTTACAATAATCAATTCATAAGCCAGCCACGAGAGGTCTATCGTCTGCACAGGCGTTTCATCCCAATCCCACTCACTTTCCTGCGCGTGCACGGGAATATCCATCGGGTCAAGGCAACGGTCGCACGTCACTTGCACTGCGCCGTCCACGCTGATTTGCAGGTCAAAATCCTCCTCACGAAGGTTCAGACGCGCAGCCACTTCCACCTCTCCGCCTAATACCTCAGACTTCTCAATGGAATGGAAGAATGTGTCATTCAACTGAAAATCAATCCGATGCTCTCCCAAACTGAGGGCATCCAACTGAATGATATGTTGCTGAACATCTGCCATACGGGTTGTTTTTGTGCTCATTTCCACAGCGGGAATATGAGGTTCATGATTACATTTCCTCGGAAACAAGCGCGCAAAGGTACTGCTTTTTTTTGAATTGGCAAAATATATAGACGATTTTTTATAATCCTTTCGCATGTACTGCCACCCCCTTAACGTTGCCGTTGACGCTGACTGGAGTTGTTGCCCCTTGACGCTGCCGCAGCTGGGGACGCGGACGCCTGCGGGGTCCCCGTAAGCCCGTGGGCGCAACGGGGTGCTCTCTCGTCCGCGGTTAGTTCGTTACGAACTGCTTGACTATGCCATATTTGTGGGGACGACGCGTCTCGCGTCGTCAAACATCAAACATCATTGCGCATTGTTTCTCGGGCTAAGTGTATGAGATTAGTATGTGGTTAGTATGTGATTAGTATGTGATTAGTATGTGATTAGTATGTGATTCCGCCGACCTTGTCGTGACCTTGCCGAATACATACCGGCAGGATATCTGTCTTTTCACATAGGTAAATGCGGACGCACCACAGTGGTGCCTTACTTCACACAGAAGAACTCTGCTCCCGCAGCACGTGCCATAGCGCCATCAGTATCTTCTCGGTCACCAATCACGATACATTGCGAGGGAGACACCTGCATACGTCCCGTGACGGCATCCATCAACTGGGGCGCAGGCTTCAGCCCGCCCAACTCGGGCGCCGAGACAATCCAGTCGAACAGCCCTGTATCTACCCCCAAGGCTTCCACTTTCTCTTTGGCGCTACCGTAATCTGACAGTAGAACCACATGCACTCCCATCTCGCGGCATTGCTGCAAAAACGGGACGACCCACGGGTAAGGCGTGCACCTCTGACGCAGTATTCTGACCATCAGCGGCATATACGTCGTCACATACCACCAGCGCATAAAACTCTCCGTACACAACCTGTGTTGAGCCATTTTGGTATAGAAAGTCTTGTAAAATGCGTCCTGACTGCCGTACCATTTTCCCCGCATGGCTTTACGCACACGGCGTTCTTTGAGCAGCAACGGGCACTCTGGCAGGTCCCCCAGCACCATACGCAGCGGCAGGCACCGCTTGTCATAGAGTGTGCCGTCAAGGTCTATGATAACGACTTTGACTTCAGGACGTAATATAGATGCCGATACATTCATCTGGGTGCCGATACATTCATCGGCATCTATTCTACAAAAATCGTACCACAACAGAGAAATCGCATTATAGCCACACATGATTTATCCGAAAACGTTTGATATGCTAAAATTTATCCCATATATCAACTTGTGCACAAAAGAGACCACCCGACAATACATCAGGCAGCCCCTTTTTCTTTAAGAACAACAGACTCTGTTACTACTGAACGATTATCGAGAAGGTATGAGTACTGCCATTATCTTCTTGAATAGTAAGCAGATACACACCGCCCCAATGAGGAGCCATAATGCCATTCCCATGTATAATATTCTGTTTATCGACCACAATGCCGTAGATGTTTGTCCAATATGCCATGCCATTCATCGAATGGGCTTTCTGCCCGATAATAGGCATACGCTGCCCACGTTCCACCAAAGTGGGGACATTGGGCTTATCGGTAGTCGATATAAGAGTTGGAACAATTGGACAGGTCATAAGTTGGAGACTATCACCGGCACGGGTAACCAAAGCCGAATACTCCGCTGCCATATCCAATCCGTCAGGTACATAGTAGTACGAGTCCGTAGCCCCATCAATGGGGAGACCATTTTTGTACCACTGATACTTAACCAATTCAAAACCTCCATTGTGCTCCATATTTCGTACAGCCAGTACATCGTTCCAACGCTGTGCAAGCACGGTGTCAGGATACAGCACTTTGAGCGTTACGTGCAAGGTGTCGTCGGAGATAGCCTCGGGGTAGTGCACGCGCATACTATCATGGAAGATAATCATTGCGGGGTAAATGTCGGGGCGTATGGGTTGGTGTACACCGACATCTATCAGTGACCGCGGTACAGGCTGTTCAAGGATTTCTTCCATATTGTCGGTCTGCCAAAAAACGGAATATTTATATCCTCGTCCTTGTTTAATAGCAAAGGGTACAGACCAAATATTGTCGGTAGCACAGATAGAGTCCACTGAGGGCATATCCACTATCAGGTACTCGTGCACATAGAGTTTGAGCGTGGAGACACTGTCACACCCGAACATACTCTTCGTGGCATGAACGTATGTGCCAGACTTGCTGCGGAGCGTATCGTTGAACATATACGGCTTGTCAGACATAATCACCGTATCCAGCATGGAGAACAGCGTGTCCTGCATCACCAGGTGGGTTACGATGATACTATCGCAGCCTATGGACGATATGATGGTATCATTGTAATCACCCGACTCGTAGTACGTCTTGCCCACGAACTCACTGCCGTCAGGATTGGTGCCGGTATAGGTGTAAGGATAACCCGTACAACCTATCATGAAATTGTCCGCATACGTCGTCCCGATGGCAGGAAGATAAATGGTCTGCGTAAAGATGCTGTCACAGTTCTGTACTGTGGCTCTTACAGATACTTGGAACGTATCACCACTTTGCGGGAACTCTATCTCATCAAGTTTGTATTGAGAAAGATTTCTTACCAAGTTATTATATTTACCAAAGTCCCATTGTACAGCATCTGGCGCAGTGACAAGAGTATCATTGGGCGTGCCATTGTGATGACGTTCTATCTGCTCCATGCGGCTGTTGTTAGTAAACGTGATGTAGTTACGACAATCACGCTGACTGATTTTGTAAGAGAAATCACCCACAGGATAATGCGGTTTAGAGGAAGCATAGAGAGTAAACGAACACTCGGGCTTCTCTTTGAAGATGACATCCACTGCGTATTCGCGTGTGTCCATAGAATCAGTGAGAGTATATGTTTGCTCTGTGGAGAGCGTCTTTTGGAACGGATCATCGGCATAGTACCACTTGTAGTCGAAGCCAGAAGGAGCACGGAACTCTGTAATGGAAGAGCCATCACAAGCCGCACCATCCAAGTCGGCTTTGTCGCAGCCGAGAGTGAAGTAAGCATAGCCGAAGTGAGCGGTCATAGAGCAGTCATACGTAGTAAGTTGTATGGTCAGTGTCTTACCCATATAGTCAGACAGGTTCACACCGATTGTAGTCCAATCTTTCCATACCACGTACAACGTACCATCGAGACCTGTTACTGTTTTGTCCAACGTATCACGAACCCAACCGGTTTCAACCCAACTGGATGTAAAGTCAGCAGAAGCACAATCCCCTATGGATTTTCCTCCATCCAATATCTGCAACTTGAAACGAGGGTCCTGCAAGTTCTTGTCACCCGGATTTTTCTTAGAATCGTGTCCAGGACTTTCCAATACTACAGCGTACTTCAAAATAAGAATAGGCATCGTAGAATCCACGACAAACTTAAATTCCACACGTTCGCTTTCGCCACCACCTTTCCAGTTACCTAAACGGACAGAGGCAATCTCACCTTCAGGAACGGTCTTTAGTCGTCCTCCCGTACGAGGATCTGTTTCCGTTTTAGAATAGTGGTGTGTATGACGGCTTTCGACATTGTCAGACTCATTATCTACCATTTGTTTTACATACCCATAGTCTTCCGTTACGTATTGTGTCTTGATGGTGCTTATATAGCAATTCTCATCAGACATAGTAATATAGTCAATACAGTGGTTGTCAGGATAATATATAAATTGATTATCCATAGCCTTACCACTATAGTAAGTCTCTTGGTTGAGTGTATCCCAGCAGATAGTACGCACGTAGAAGTCGCAGAAACCTTCGGGTACATCGGTAAAGATATAGCCGGTAGTATCCACAGTATGTATTTGCCATGATTTCTGCTCATAACTATAGCATCCGACTTCATACTTCTCGGCATCACCAATCCATGACAATTTCAGAGAGTTGCTGCCAGAGGTCGTGATTCGTAGGCTTTTAGGAGCAGCACATGCTCGCCCGTCCATAATAGAGATGTTGTCAATACATGCTCCCGGGTCAGCAAGCACAGCCCCATTCTTCCATATAAAGACCAAACGATATGGTGCATTCGTTCGTCCTTTAGGTATCTTTACCTGGCAAGTTTGCCATGTGGATTTATTACGCAAAGCCAAACGGTCATCCGCATCCACCTCTGTAGGGGCGACCTCCAAGCAATAAGGTTTTAAGTTATTCTCATCCAAAACAGAACTATTGACAGACTCTATCTTGATAGAGTCCCCGTAGTAATCAACAAAGGGTACCCATGCTACATATAATCCGTCCTTCACTTCTTTGTATCCGTTGGCTATCCAATCGAAAGACAATATGTAATCTTCGCCCGTGTAATTGAGCATCAATGTACGAGAGGCCAAGATAGTATTGGCTGAAGGTTCATAAGATATTGTTTTTCCTTGCGTATTGGACACATACAACGCATATCTACCACCATTGTTGATTGCCGTATCCACGTACCATTTGTTAGGAAGCGACTCTGCACGAGACCCTACACGCAGAGTCCACTTACTAACCTCGTCAGGGTCTTCAAAATCACAAGAGTACGAATACACGCCCTTGATGTCTTGGGCATAAGCAGGCATTAGGCTCCCCACAAAAAAGAGGAAGACTGCCATAATTAAGATATTACATATTTTATTCATAGTCTGAATTATTTTCAAGGTACTACAATAATAGTTTTGGTAACAGTAGAGATATTATCAAATGCTATATGCAATATATAGCATCCTGATATTTGCGGAACTGATACGGTATTAACACCTTGCACACCATCAATAATAGAGCATAGACTGCCCGACATGGTATAGATAGAAATACGAGCATCAGCCAAAAGATTGATGTTTATACTTTGTCCTATATGAAACAACGTTGGTAAATTTGCGATGTCTATAACAACATCATCCACTCCCGTATATTGGATAGGTACAATAGCACACGTGAACTGTCTTACGTTGTCAGATATGCGGGTTAGCAGAACGCAATATTCTGCCTGAACATCCAATTCTTCGTACAAATATGGTTTTGTCGCTCCTTGGATGGGCTGTCCGTCTTTATACCACTGATATTCAGAGAAGGTATAGCCACCATTGTTCTCAGCATTTCGGATAAATATGGCATCGCTCCACATTTGTTGGAGAATAGAACTTGAATAACGCACGTCCCAATTGAAATTACGTATGATATTACCACATGATGGATGCTGAAAAAATTCCACAGTCACCGGGTAGTTATCTGGAATTATTAAAGGAGTATATGGTATAACGATCTGCCCTTCTTGCTCTTGAATCGGGGCATACGGATTATGGTATATCGTGGTATCGCGTACGTTCTGCCTATGTGCGACTTCGGGGAAAGAGATGCGCAAACTATCAAAGTCGCCATGTTGCAACAGGTAGTTTATAGCCAAAGAGCCATCATCCGCACAATAGGGAGCGAGTTCCTGCACCTCGGCACTTAACTGGGGAATAACCGTAAGCGACAAATTTACCGTACTATCACAATCATACATATTAGTGAACTTAATTGTATATTGCTGTGTTGTTGCGTAATCTTCTTCCTTTCCTCTTTGATAAGTGGTGAGCGCACCATTATATTGCCCCGTGAGGATATACGGAAGTTGCAATGAAGATATCGTATCCACCACCACCGAATCGCTAACAGGATTCACCACAAGATTCAGTATCTCAAGACTATCGCACCCAAAACGGTTCTTCTCTCTATGTATATATGTTCCTGTCTTTATCAAACGTTCTCCATGGAAAGGATATCCCATGTTACGACAGACTGTATCTGCGAAGATAGAATCAGGGGAGGTGATATCAGGAACAATGATTGTGTCCACGGTGGTCTTGCTACATGAAGCATCTGCAATATAACTCGTTTGTGTGACTTCCAAAGTATCCCCTGTTAGATTCGCCTCGTAAGTAAACGATTGATTGGAATTGGAATAGCGTTTCCCTGTAACAAGACTTCGTATTGTAAAATCAGAGAACTCGCACGCCTCATTTTTGATAGTCAATTTGCCATCTGCCCCATAATCTGCGACTCGTGCACTATCTTTAATAAGAACATAGTTACGGCACTCAGTAACGGCCTGCCGATGGCGGAACATCGGGTGTGGTGTTCTTGGAGAGAGTTTGGTTTTAAGTTCAAAATAGCAAGAAGGCTCCAACAGGTCTGCCAACCGACAGACATAGACATTCGTATCGCCAGCCAATACCGACAATTCAGCATCCACACTTCTGACGACACGTTCCCCGTTTTCGTCAAGACCGATGCCTTTATCTAACAGCCCTCTATTTTTTTCTGCGAACCAAGTGTAAGAGAACCCATCCGGAGCCTCGGCCTGTACTTTGGGGTTGCCAGAGCATTGGTCTGTCTCGATAGTCGCTGAAGCGCAATTGAGTGTAAAGTATCCGTAGCAGTAGTGTCCACCTTGCGTACAACCGCGTGCGATAATGCGAACCTTAAGATGATCGCCATGCTTAACCCCCTGTTGCATAAGGTTAATACCCATTGCTGTCCAATCCTTCCAATAGATACTACTGCCATTCAAGCCTTGGTTTTTGTCTTTGAAAGGGAACTGCTTGCTACTGAACACATTCCATCCTGCCTCCACAGCGGCCATACTATCTGCCGGGCAATAGAATTCCTTGGCCCCACAATCAGAATCCAAGACAGCCCCATTCTCGTCAAGGACTTCCAATCTAAAATAGGCACGCTCGTTGCCATCATGTGCCTGCTCCATAACAATGGCATACTTGAGCAGCAGCAGGGCTTGTGTAGCAGTGTCAACCGTCAAATCATAAGTTATGCTATAGCCTCCGATTTTTACAGATGTAGAGGCATCTATGTTAAATTGGTTGCTACTTGGGCAAAGCCATGTTCCTAAACGTACAGACGCGAACTCACCATTCGGTATAGTCTTGAGTTTGTTGTTCGTTCGTATGTCATACTCTTCAGGGTCCGAGTATACAGTATGGTAACTGGCAATTTCTTGCGGTCCATAGTCTATATATCCTTTGTATGTGTATGGATCTATTCCATTTTTGTAGACACCATACGTACATTCAGCCTTATCAAAATTCACATAATTGATGCAATGATTTTCCAAACAAAGCAAAGATTTATTATTGATGACAGTATAGGCGGTGGTATCATTTCCTTTCCATCCTCTCACACGGAAATCATAATTACCTTCACGTAATTGAGAGATACGATATTGAAAGTTAGGAGATACTCCTTGGTGTGTAAATCTGCGCCATGAAGATTGTGTAGAACGCCTATACTCCACCGAGTAATCATTCACGTTACCCGTCCAAGAGATAAGGAAAGCAGAATCCTCACACTGCATTACAGCAGATAGGTCGGAAGGCTTGGCATATTTAGCCGAGGCTATTTGTATGTTATCAATACATGCCCCCATCATGCTTTCCTCGAACTTGGCAGGGTCTATAGTCTTCTTCACCCAAACAAAAACCAGAGCGAAATCTTTCTTGGAATTGTTTGCAGTCAGGCGTTCCGTGTACGTAGTGCCCGCACCGGCATCAATACTCACACTCCTCCACCGCTGTTCTTCTTTCATTGTCTGGTTACGAGGGAATCCTGTAGAATAGACATATCGTGCTTGATCCTGCAACGATTTAGGGATACCTGCAGACGCATTTGAATTGGCATATTGGATAATATTATTGTTTCCTGTAATAAGTGTAGAGTAGTAATCAAAATACACATACAGCGTTCCATTCCCCATCGCTTTCCAATCAAAAGAGATGTCATACTCTTTGAGTCCACTACTATGTTCAGGGAAATGAATTTTACGATACGCCATTACGATATTTGCCGACGTCCCCACCATAGCGTGTTCTCCGCCATCCGCAGATATGTATAAAGATTGCTTCCCATCGGAACGTGTGGCATCACCTATTACCCATTGGTCTTGAGCCGCACTTGTTCCCTGATTGAGAATCCAATCGGATAAATCCTCCGTTTCCTCAAAACTACACTGCCAAGGAACCCTGATTTGTGGTGTGGCTTGTGTGACCGCTGATATGCTCAGCAGTCCCACAAGTGCACACAATATCGAATAAAACTGTTTCTTAATCATTGATGTCTATATAATCAATAATTTATACAAGTAAATCAATCATGTCCTATCGGTCAAATCATCAATAGATTTGCTGAATATCTTCGCCGGCGGTGCCTGTGATTTCGAATTCGACACGGCGGTTCTGAGCACGTCCTTCCTCGGTATCGTTAGTTGCGATAGGTTCGGTCTTGCCCTTGCCGTCGTATTCGATACGGTCGGCATCAATACCACGGGAGATAAGGTCGGC
>CAKUUM010000034.1 GCA_934692905.1 uncultured Bacteroidales bacterium | reverse complement strand
ACAGAACAGGGGCTTGCCAGCCGCCGATAGCGGTGATGACCTGCGCAATACGCTCCACCTTGGACTGGTAACGGCGATAGGTCCAGTGGTGAGTGCCTTCGGGGGTGTAGTCAAGGTCGCTCTTGAGGGTGTCGTGGCGGTTGTCGAAGAGGTTCTCCACGTTGTAGGAGACAACACGGAGGGTGTCCGCGGAGCCGTGCAACACACTACTCCACCCGACCAAAACACACAATATAAGCCACTTACAACGTAACGCCATCTATACAACAAAACATATAATTGCCGTGTAATTAACTACGAATCTCTCCCCGTACACTATGATAAAAACCAAAACATACAAAACCGAACAAAACCTTTACGCGAACAACATGTTCGCGTAAGTAGCATTTATAGGCTCCATTAAAGCCCATGCAGGAGCATTAAAAATTAAGGAACATGTAATTAACCGTATAATTAACCATTAATTTCTTTCCCCATTAAAGCCATTTAACCATTAATTGGGAGATTAGAGGAGCATGGTGATGGCACGGCGGAGGGAGCGGGTGAGGATGTCGATGTCGTCGCGGGTGTTGTATATGGCTACCGAGGCACGGAGCGTACCCGGGACACCGAGATAATCAATGAGCGGCTCGGCACAATGGTGACCCGTGCGCACAGCAACTCCTTGATGGTCAAGGAGTACGCCTACATCAAAAGGATGAATGAGTTGTCCGTCCGAGCGGAAGACATTGAACGATACGGCACCCGCCTTGGGGAGTCCCTGAGCATAGATGTGGACGTGGTCGATAGTAGCGAGTTGCTGTTCGAGATAGTTGGTGAGGTCCGCCTCATGGGCTTCGATAGCCTGCAAGCCCACGTTCTGAACGTAGCGGATAGCCTGTCCGAAAGCGTAACTGCCGATAAAATTGGGTGTGCCCGCCTCGAACTTGTAGGGCAGGACATTGTAGGTGGTGTGGTCGAAACGGACATGGTCAATCATCTCTCCCCCACCCTGCGCGGGCGGTAACTGATTGAGCCACTGTTCCTTACCATAGAGGATACCCAAGCCCGTGGGTCCGTACATCTTGTGGGCACTGCAGGCGAGGAAGTCGCAATCGAGTGCGCGGACATCGATAGGCAGATGCGGGACGGATTGGGCTCCGTCGAGGCAGACCGGCACACCCGCGGCGTGGGCGATGCGGATAATCTCCTGAACGGGGTTGATAATGCCCAGTACGTTGCTGACATGGGCGACGGAGACGAGACGCGTGCGGTCGTTGAGGAGATTGCGGAAGGCGTCCATATCCAGCGAGAGGTCATCGCGAAGAGGAATGACGCGCAACGTGGCGTGCTTGCGTTCGCAGAGCATCTGCCACGGGACGATATTGGAATGGTGCTCGAGGTGGCTGACGATAATTTCGTCGCCCTCGTGAATGAAAGCCTCACCGAAACTGAATGCCAACATATTAAGGCTGTCGGTGGTGCCTTTGGTGAAGATAATCTCCTTGGCCGAGGCTGCGCCAAGGAAGTCAGCGACCTGCTGGCGGGCGTCCTCGTGGTGCTGCGTAGCGACCTGACTGAGATGGTGTACTCCGCGGTGGACATTGGCATTCCAGCAGGTGTATGCCTCGTAGATGGCGTCCAGCACAAGGCGGGGTTTCTGGGTGGTGGCGGCATTGTCCAAATACACCAAAGGACGGTTGTTGACACGCTCGCCAAGTATCGGGAAATCTTCTCTATTCATATTCTCTATTCTCCGTTAATTGCCGTGTAATTAATCGTTAATTTTCTCCATTAAAGCCCGTTAAAGGACCATTAAAAAGAAATGAACATGTAATTACCATGTAAGTGACCATTAATTTTCTGCGTGGGGTGATGTTTATAAATTATAATATATCATTGCATTGGGGTGGGGTATCCGTTGCCTATCCCTTGCGTATGGGTTGCGTATCCCTTGCTGTTTGAATCGATTAATAAACGATAATATATTGAGGATGTACGCAGGAGATTCGAGGGGATTAGGGTTTGTAGTAACTGTTTTCGAGGATGAGTTGGGCGTCGGGTTCGGACATGAGTTGCGGGATGGTAACGTCCTCATTATGACGCATATAACTATCCACTATACGCCAACCGACCCACGTGCCGAGGCGACCCGGGGAGTCCTGGCTGATTTCGGCGGTGAAGGGTCCGTCGTTGAGGTACGAAGTGAGTACCGAGGATTCCGTTTTGAAAAGGTCGCGCTTGTCCATCATACGGTTCCAGATGGCGCGCTCGTAGGTGATGCACCAGTCCCATTGGGCGGGGGTGTAGCCGATAATCTCGTATTCGGGCTCGTCGGGCAGCAGTTGGCTGAGGAGCCACATCTGCTTGCCACGGTAGATGATGTTCTCGAGAAGGCGGTTGTAGCGGCTGGTATAGGGCGTGTTCTGCGCGATGAACATGCTGAGGACATCGGCGGGAATGCACTCGGGACGCATGGTCTGCTTCTGGTAGTCGTACACGACCTGGTTGTAGTAGGGGTAGTCGCTGCCGAGGTACATGTCAATGCCCACGCCAATGAGGTCGTCGTAGTAGAAAACGGACGAGTTGAAGCCCGAGACGAACAGATAGACTGTGGGGACAGACAAGGCAGGATATAGGTAGTGCATACGCGTAAAGCCCTGATTGAGTTCGGTTTGCAGGCGACTGAGGTCGGAGAAACGCTCTTCAGCCAGTTGGTTGGTCTGTTGGAAACCCATGGTGGTGTCGGTGAGGAAACGGGGCAGTTCGGCACAAAGATAGGCGGTGTCGATGCTGCTGATACCGAGGACTCCCTCTACGAAAAGCGGCATAAACTCCTCATAATCAGCGTACAGACGGCGGACATCCTGTGTGATGCTGTCGGGGCGTACGCTGAGGAGGGCACTGTCGAAACGAATGATTGGCACGGAGACAGGCTCAAGGTCGCGGGGAAAGTAGTCCTGCCCGCGGTGACAGCCTATGAGAGTGCAGCATAACAGGCTGACAATCAGCCAGAAGTGATTACATCTTTCCATCTTTTATTTCTAATACGCGGTCGCTGATTTCGGCGAGTTCCTTGTCGTGGGTGACGATGACGATGGTCTGTCCGTACTGCTCGCGCATGTGCAGGAGCAGGCGGTGGAGTTCGCGTTTGTTGGTTTCGTCGAGGCTGCCGCTGGGTTCGTCGGCGAGAATGACATCGGGAGACATCATCATCGCCCGCGCTGCCGCCACACGCTGCTTCTCGCCGCCCGAGAGTTGGGCAGGCTTGTGGGTGAGACGGTCCTGCATGCCGAGGTCGGTGAGGAGTTGCGTGGCACGTGCTTGCGCCTCACGGTAGTCGGTACGGGCAATGAGTGCGGGCATCATGACGTTCTCAAGGGTGTTGAACTCGGGCAGGAGTTGGTGGAACTGAAAGATAAAGCCGATGTGCCTATTGCGGAACTCGGCTAAGGCTTTATCTTTGAGCATCAGCACGTTAACGCCGTTGATGAGCACGGTACCGCTGTCCGGTCGGTCGAGCGTCCCTATGATTTGGAGCAGGGTGGTCTTGCCCGCGCCGCTCTTGCCGATGATGCTGACTATCTCGCCCTTTCGGACGGAGAAGTTGACGCCTTTGAGCACCTCGAGGGTGCCGAAGGACTTGTGTATGTCGGAGACTTGAATCATGCTGGGTTAGTTTTTGTCGTAGACGTAGTTGATGATGCGCACCGCCGTCTCGATGATGTCGTCGCGGTCGGTGGAGGTGAGGGTGATGTTGCCGTCGGGCTGGATACCGGGTTCAATACTCTGATTATCACGGTCGTACATGCGGACACTGGAGAATCGGAGAAGCCAGCCGTTGGGCAGTTCATAACTAAGTGGCATTCCGCCACCGCCTCCGCTCAAGCCGCCGAGAATCAGGCTGTTGTCCGCGTAACGCATGATGCTGACAAAGAAATTGGCTGCGGAATAGGAGTGCCGGTTGCAGAGTACGATTACGGGACGGAGCCAGTAGCCTTTGGCGTCCTCAAGACGCATGGGTTGCACCTCCGAGAAGTCGTCGTGCGCTTTGCCCGACTTGTGCTGCCAATAGCCCACGACAGTGTCGCGCGAGAAGAACGGAGCCGCCAGTTTGTAGGCGTTGTTGAGGTCGCCACCGCCGTTGTTTCGGACGTCGAGGACGATGCCACGGCAGTCACGGAAGTGGTTGAGGACTGCGATGAGGTTGGCGTCTGAGAATCCGTTGGAGAACGAACCGTAATAGATATAGCCTATGGTGTCGCCGTGAATGCGTTGGTAGGAGATACCTCCAGCACGGTGATAATCAGTTAGATAGACACGCGTGAGAAGGTCAGCGTCAAAATTGGAGGGGTAGCCGGTGTACCAATCGGTGCATGAAGAGACGTCGAAGAATGAGTAGAGGTTGACGTGTCCGTCGCGAAGGAGGTTGATGACCTCTGCCATCCGGTTGAAATAGAGGTAGTTGTCGTCCCAGTTGGTGATGCGCATGGTATCGAAACAGGGTCGGTAAACGTCGTGGACGGAATCCCAGTTGATACCCTTTTCGTCGAGGAAACAGTATTTCTCGTCGATGATACGCCACAGGGCTTCAAAGTTGCCGAGCGGCGTGTTGTCGTCCGCAGCCTCAAAAGGATGTGTGCAACCTACCGTGAGAAGGAGCAACAGGGTGAGTATCAGGTATTTGTTTACATATTCCATGCTACCAAACTCTTTGCGGGATTGATGCGATAATGCCAGATACAGCCCACGACGGCACTGACCTGTTCGCGTGAGAACATCATGCCACGCTCACCGTACTCCACGTACTCGTGTGCAATGCCCACGCGCCATGTGGAGCGGTGGAACTGCATATCCATTGTGAGTTCGTGTCGGAGTGTGCGGTGGTTGGTAAGGGTAGTGCAACGGACACGTCCCGGTACGTCTTCGGCGAGTTCATAGTAAGACTGCCAGTAGTCGGGCAGAAAATCCACGCCGACCACGTTTGCGCGCACGAGATAGCGCAGGCGATAGGAGGTGGTGCGTGCACGGAAAGTCCACGCGACACCGCCCATGGCACACAAATCCAACGCCACGTCCATGGAAAAGGGCTTGTTGACACTACTCGCGTGCATCTTGCCAAGCCAGTCGAAGTCGAGGTACGGTCCGAGAAGGATTTCGATACCCGTGCGGCGGAAGCACCAACTATAGTAGGCACCCCAGCCACCCGAGACGCCGAGGGAGTAGATGAGGTTGGTGTGCGCGCTGCTGTAGGTCCAGCCGAACTTCGCGTCGAAGCGTCCGAGGTGCGCCCAATGCCCTTGCACAGCGTGGTCTGCAGTGTGGATGGTGTCGGCGGATAGCATGCGCCAGCCCTTGACGGGGGTGCGGCGGAAGGGCTGCCACCACTCGTTGCCGATGCCGACACGCTGCCCCGAATAGAGCAGAGGGCTGAGGTACTGGTCCTGCTGCCACAGCCCGCCGTAAGAGAGACGGAAAATGTTCTCGTGCTCTGGGTTGCGGGGTGACATCGGGGACGGCTCGCGCGCGTACGCGTTACCTATCAAAATGACAGGCAGGAGGAGACACCATATTGCTTTGCGGGTGGTCATAACTATCTGCCCGCAAAGTTACATAAATTCTTCGGATTTGGCAAAGCAAGCGCAAATAGTCAGCATATCCTCCCTGCAAGGTCGCCTGAATCACATACTAATCACATACTAATCACATACTAATCACATACTAATCACATACACTTAGCCCGACAAATACACGAGAAACAATGCGCAATGATGTTTGACGACGCGTCCCGCGTCGTCAAACACAAACACAAACACAGCATAGTCACGCGGTTTGTGTCCACAACAAAAAGTGACTCCTAAATGCTGATTAGATAAAAATGCTGCTTGCTAAAGTAGGGGGGATTTGATATAGATGCGGCATAAAAAAAGAAGGATTGTCATCTCGACAACCCAATCTTTACTTAACCTTAAATCTAATACCATGAAAAACACGGTGCAAAGGTACTGCTTTTTCTGATACCCACCAAATGTTTCTGTAAAAAAATATGTTTTTCAGCATAAAAATCGTAATTTTGCTAACTCTACTTTGCAAAAAAACGATTGTTGACTGAAAAAATTGGCAAAATCACAGTTTTGCACTAATTTTGTACTCAGTTTAGATGGTGGAAAAGGTGAGGGGGTGACAATAGTTGAACATAGAGAGCCGGAATGCAAAAAAGAGGCGGAAATGGCGGAGTAAATCGGAAACGTTTGAAAAGCGGTTGATGTACATTCCGGCAGGAAAGCAGAGAACTTAAAAAACTAAAATAAGATAGAATTATGAAAAAGTTAGATCTTACACAGTACGGTATCACGGGTACTACCGAGATCGTACACAACCCGTCCTACGAGCAGTTGTTCGAGGAGGAAATGAGAAAAGACCTTGTTGGCTATGAAAAAGGTCAGTTGACCGAACTCGGTGCTGTAAACGTAATGACAGGTGTGTTCACCGGTCGTTCGCCTAAGGACAAATACATCGTTGACGACGCACAGAGCCATAACAATGTTTGGTGGACCAGCGACGCATACAAGAACGACAACCACCCGATGTCGGAGCAGGTTTGGGGCGAGGTAAAAGCCTTGGCACAGAAAGAGTTGAGCAACAAACGTCTGTTTGTGGTTGATGCATTCTGCGGTGCCAACAAAGAGACCCGTCTGGCTGTCCGCTTCATCGTAGAGGTAGCATGGCAGGCACACTTCGTTACCAATATGTTTATCCGCCCGACCGCAGAGGAGTTGGAGAACTTCGAGCCTAACTTCGTGATCTACAACGCATCGAAAGCCAAAGTGGAGAACTACAAAGAACTCGGCTTGAACAGCGAGACCTGCGTGGCGTTCAACACCACCAGCCACGAGCAGGTAATCATCAACACCTGGTACGGCGGCGAGATGAAGAAAGGTATGTTCTCGATGCAGAACTACTACCTGCCTCTGAAGGGTATCGCTTCGATGCACTGCTCGGCTAACACCGACAAAGAGGGCAAGAACACCGCTATCTTCTTCGGTCTGTCGGGTACGGGTAAGACTACCCTTTCGACCGACCCGAAACGTCTGCTTATCGGTGACGACGAGCACGGATGGGACGACGAGGGCGTATTCAACCTCGAGGGCGGCTGCTATGCCAAGGTGATCAACCTTGACAAAGAGAGCGAGCCCGACATCTACAACGCTATCCGTCGCAATGCGCTCCTCGAGAACGTAACCATTGACGCAGAGGGCAAGATTGATTTCGCAAACAAGAGCGTAACCGAGAACACCCGTGTTTCTTATCCTATCTACCACATCAACAACATCGTTAAGCCGATTTCTGCAGGTCCTGCTGCCAAGAACGTGATCTTCCTGTCGGCTGATGCATTCGGCGTACTGCCTCCTGTATCGATCCTGACTCCCGAGCAGACCAAGTACTACTTCCTGAGCGGCTTCACCGCTAAGTTGGCTGGTACGGAGCGCGGTATCACCGAGCCTACGCCTACTTTCTCGGCTTGCTTCGGTCAGGCGTTCCTCGAACTCCACCCGACCAAATACGCAGAGGAGTTGGTTAAGAAAATGGAGAAATCGGGTGCGAAAGCATACCTCGTCAATACCGGTTGGAACGGTACGGGCAAACGTATCTCTATCCGCGACACCCGTGGTATCATCGACGCTATCCTCGGTGGCGACATCCTGACCGCTCCGACGAAGACGATCCCGTATTTCAACTTCGAGGTTCCGACCGCTCTGCCGGGCGTAGATCCCGCTATTCTCGATCCGCGCGACACCTACAAGGACGCTTCCGAGTGGGATGTTAAGGCTAAGGATTTGGCAGGTCGTTTCATCAAGAACTTCGTCAAATACGAGACCAACGAGGCTGGTAAAGCACTGGTTGCTGCCGGTCCTCAACTCTAATCGACAAATCAGAAGGGTTTAATAGAAAAAGAGGTGCACCGCGGTGCACCTCTTTTTCTATATCACAAAGCGGACAAAGCGACGCAAATGCACCACCACTTGCCCATCCGGTTCGTGCCAAGCCGTCCAGGGCGAGACTCTCCGCCGATTGCGCCCATGGGCTTACACTATGTTCTCAAAAGATAAATGCTACTCCTCGGAGAAGTGGACGAGGACGTGGCGATAGGAGTTGAAGATTTTGGACTTGGAAACAAAGCCCAAGTAGCGTTTTTGTTCGTCCACGACGGGGAGATTCCATGCGCCCGTGTCTTCGAAGACCTCCATAACCTTCTCCATAGGCATGTCGTGGGTGAGAATCGCCTGCGGCGAGTTCATGAGTTCGCGCACGGTGAAACGGTTGTAGAGACGGGGCTGGAACATGATATTGCGCACCTCGTCAAGCAACAAGATGCCGAGGAACCGCCCGTTGTGGTCAATGACGGGGAAGATGTTGCGATGGCTCTCGGCAATGACCTTGACGAGTTCGCCGAGCGTCATCTCGGGATAGAGCGTGGTGAGGTCGGTCTCGAGGACATTGTCCATCTTGAGCAGGGTGAGGACGGAGCGGTCTTTGTTGTGGGTGAGCAGTTCGCCCTTCTGCGCGAGACGCATGGCATAGAGGCTGTGGGGCTCGAACATCTTGATAGTGAGATAGGATATGACCGACACCACCATAAGGGGCATGAAGAGATGGTAACCGCCCGTGAGTTCGGCGATAAGGAAGATGCCCGTGAGAGGCGCGTGCATGACACCTGACATGAGTCCAGACATGCCCGCCAAGGCGAAATTGGACTCCGGCACGGCGAAACCGACGAGGTTGAACAGGCGTGCGCAGATGAAGCCCGTGACAGCACCCATAAAAAGCGAGGGGGCGAAGATACCACCGACACCGCCACCGCCGTTGGTGGCGACAGAGGCGATGATTTTGAGCAGAAGAATGAGTGCAAAATAGCCGATGAGTACCCATGAGTCCGTTCCCAGCACGGCGAAAGGGCTGTTTTCGATGGCAGATACGGAATCGCCGTTGAGCAACTGGCGGATGACATCGTAGCCTTCACCATAGAGCGGCGGGAAGAGGAAGACCAGCAGACCAAGCACCGTGCCGCCGACGAGGAATTTCGCCCACGTCTTCTGCACCTTGTGGCGGAAAAGCCTCTCGAGGTAGTTCATGCCGCGGGTGAAATAGAGGGACACAAGTCCGCAGAGGACACCTAATATAAGGTAGAACGGAATGCGCTCGAGGGAGAACGGTTCGTTGTTGAGAAGGGGGAACATCGCCGTCTGCCCCGATGCCATCATGGAGATGGTAGTGGCTGTGACAGAGGAGATTAGCAGCGGCGCGACGGAGGTCATGGTGAGGTCCATCATCAGCACCTCAAGGGTGAAGACCAGTCCCGCAATAGGGGCTTGGAAGATGCCGCCGACGGCACCTGCGGCACCACAGCCAATCATAAGCATCATGGTCTTCTGGTCGAGACGGAAGAGTTTTGCGAGGTTGCTGCCGATAGCCGAGCCCGTGAGCACGATAGGCGCCTCGGCACCCACCGAACCGCCGAAGCCGATGGTGAGCGCGGACCCCACGATGGATGTCCACATATTGTGCGCCTTGATGATGGACTTGCGCTGCGAGATGGCGTAGAGAATCTTGGTGATACCGTGGGAGATGTCGTCTTTGACCACATATTTGACGAACAGCCCCGCCAGCGTGATGCCAATCATCGGGCAGACGAAATACCAGAAATGGTGGTGCGCCACCAGTTGGAGTTCGACAAACTGCTGAATCCAGTGGATGAGCAATTTGAGCAACTGGGCAGCGCATGAGGACAAAGCCCCCACGAAGAAACTGAGCAGCAAAACGAGATTCTTCTGCGAGATATGCTGCTCACGCCACGCTATGAAGCGGTCGTATGTCAGTCTTGCGTGTCCCAACCGATGCCTCTATACTTGTCCAAATCCCACTCTTCGTCCACCTCGTTGAGGTAGATGGTTTGCGGTTCATCGTCTTCGTCGGAGTCCGTAGTCTCCTGTTTTTCAATGACTTTGATATCAATCGGCGCGTGCGAGATGTCAATGACCTGATTCTGCTCTTTGTTGAGTTCGGTCCAGAGGATGTCTTTGAGTTCGGTGACTCCCCCACCCTGCACGCAACTGATGGCGACTACGGGGATACCATACTCGTTTTGCAGGGCTGCCACCAATGCGGGGAGGTTCAATTCGGGGTCCGCCACATCGCATTTGGAGATGGCGAGCACGCGCGCTTTGGTGAGCAACTGCGGGTTGTACTTCTCCAATTCGGACAGCAGCACCTCATATTCGTGGCGGATGTCCTCACTCGTAACGGGCACCATAAACAGCAGCACCGCATTGCGCTCGATATGGCGCAAAAACCTGAGCCCCAAGCCTTTACCCTCTGCCGCACCCTCGATAATACCGGGTATATCAGCCATACAGAACGACTGGTTGTCGCGGTAGGAAACGATACCCAACTGCGGCGTGAGCGTGGTGAACGGATAGTCGGCAATCTCGGGTTTGGCGGCACTCACGGACGCCAACAGTGTGGACTTGCCCGCATTCGGGAAGCCCACCAATCCGACATCTGCCAGCACCTTGATTTGCAGCACCACGGTGCGCTCCTGTGCGGGTTCGCCAGGCTGCGCATAGCGCGGCGCCTGATTGGTGGCAGTGCGGAAATGCCAGTTGCCCAATCCGCCACGACCGCCCTTGAGCAGAATCACCTCCTGCCCGTGCTCCTTCACCTCGCAGATATACTCGCCCGTCTCGCCGTCGTACACCACCGTCCCGCAAGGCACCTCTACAATCTTGTCTTCGCCGTTCTTGCCAAACGAACGCGAGTCGCCGCCCTTGCCGCCGTCGGTAGCCATAATGTGCTTCTGATACTTGAGGTGCAGCAGCGTCCACAGGTTGCGGTTGCCGCGCAGAATGACATGCCCTCCGCGTCCGCCGTCACCGCCGTCGGGACCGCCCTTGGGCAGGTATTTGGCGCGATGCAGGTGCATACACCCCGCGCCGCCCTTGCCCGAGCGGCAGTAAATCTTGACGTAGTCTATGAAAGAGGAAGACGGCATTATTTCTGTACCAATTGCAGAATGGTGTCAATCTGACTGAAAGTATCCTCCATCGAGCGATTGCCGTTGATAGAGAAGTAGTTATGACGATGCAGATAGAAGTCGCACACGGGTTGCGTCTGCTCGTGGAAAACCTGAATACGCTTTTTGATGGTCTCGTAGTTGTCATCCGCACGCCCACTGGTTTTGCCACGGTTGAGGAGACGCTTGATGATTTCTTCTTCGTCCACGAACAAATCAAGCATCACCGCGCTCATCTTTCTGCGTTCCAACAACAACTCCAATGCCTCTGCCTGCTCGATGGTGCGGGGGAAACCGTCGAAGATAACGCCCTTACAATCAGCAGGTAGCGAGTCCAGATAGTGCTCAATCAGGTGTATCATCTTATGGTCGGGCACGAGGTTGCCTTTGGCTATCAACTCGCCAATCTCTTTGCCCAGCGGACTGCCCGACTTGATTTCGGCGCGCAGCACATCGCCCGTCGACAGGTGTTGCAAACCGTATTTCTCTACTATCAAATCCGACTGCGTTCCCTTTCCGCTTCCGGGAGCGCCACATAGTATTATATTCAGCATAGTTATCCGTTTTCTGCGGGGCGTCTGCCGATAGCCCCATTATTCTCTGCGGGGTATTCGCAGCACACCCCTTTTCTTCTCACACAAAACGAGTTGCCCCCACGGAGCAACTCGTTAATATACACAGTATCTGCTAATTAGAGAGCCAAGCCGGCACCTGCCTTGAACTTAACTGCCTTCTTTGCAGGAATCTCAATTGCTTGCTTGGTAGCGGGGTTGATACCCTTGCGAGCAGCCTTCTCTACAACGGCAAACGTACCGAAACCAATCATTTGTACGTTCTCACCCTTCTTCAATGCGCCTGCAATAGCGTTAATGGTAGCGTCCAGAGCTTTTTGAGCCTGTGCCTTCGGCATTTGTGCCTCAGCTGCAATAGCAGCCACGAGTTCAGCTTTATTCATAAAAACTATGATTTAATAATTAAACATTTAATTCCATCGCCCAATAACCTTGACGATTTGTGCGCAAAGTTACAACATTTTTCTTATATCGCAAACATTTACCGAAAAAAATGCGGTTTTTTCTGCCATTTCCGCCTTTTTGTCCCCGCCTTGCATGGTTTTTGTACAGCGTCTTGTGGTTTTTTCGTACTTTTGTACCCGCTAACCCTTTTGGAAATCAATAAATCAAACCCTATATGCGTAACCTACCTCCTGTTACCCGCAACCTGCTCATCATCACGTTCTTGTGTTGGTTTGCGGATGTTGTTTTCGCGCGCTACGGCATCAGTTTCTCGCAAATTTTCGGCTTGCACTATGTCACCGCCACGCAGTTCCGCCTTTGGCAGCCGTTCACCTACATGTTCATGCACGCCAATTTCTCGCATATTTTCTGCAACATGTTCGCCGTGCTCATGTTCGCGCCCGCCATCGAGGAGCGCTGGGGCAGTCGCCGGTTCCTTATATATTATCTGGCCACAGGCGTAGGTGCCGCACTCATTCAGGAGGCGGTTTGGGCTATCCAACTCCAACCCGCGCTGGGTGCTTATGATTTCGACATCGCCCGCCAACTCGCCAACCGCGTTGTCACCATCGGAGCCTCGGGAGCCGTCTTCGGCATCCTTTTTGCTTTCGCGTGGCTCTTCCCCGACGTGCGCATGTTCATCTTGTTTATTCCCGTGCCTATACGCGCACGCGTGCTCGTTATTTTGTACGCTTTGGTCGAACTCTTCGCAGGCTTCTCGCCGCTCCCAGGCGACAATGTAGCGCATTTTGCGCACTTGGGAGGCATGGTTTTCGGCTGGCTCCTCATACTCTGGTGGCGGCACCGCAACTATTCGGGCTTTGAGAAAACCGACATGGAGGACAGCAATTTCCGCCTCTGGCTTCGCCGCCAACGCCATCTTTTGGAGCAGCGTTTCCCGCGTCTTTTCCGCAAACGTAACCTGCGCATCCGCCGCTCCAAATCCAAAGACTACACCGACTACCACTACCACGAGTCAGTATAGCACTGATACGCCATAAAATGTTCATGTTTGTGTCATTATTTAATGCCACATGATTTTTATGCTATCATAGTAGTCTGAAACAAAAATTTGCAAATATGCGTAATTTTCCGTACCTTTGCAGGCTGTTTGATAGGCAAAGCCGCCACTGCATGAAGGCGCGGTAGTCCGTGCCGAAGCGCATTACTGGTCCGGTTTCGCCCGAACAGAAGGTACAAATAACGACTTAAATACAAAAAGATATGGCAAAAGCATTACTGATGATTCTGGACGGTTGGGGCATCGGTCCCAAGAACCCGTCGAACGCAATCTACGAGACCCCCACGCCCCATTGGGACAACATCTTAGCCACCTACCCGCACAGCCAGTTGCAGGCGAGCGGCGAGAACGTAGGTCTGCCCGACGGACAGATGGGCAACTCGGAGGTCGGACACATGAATATCGGCGCGGGACGCGTTGTGTATCAGGACCTTGTGAAGATTAACCGCGCCTGCCGCGACAACTCCATCATGGACAACCCCGAGATAAAAAGCGCGTACTCCTACGCCCAAAAGACGGGCAAGAACCTGCACATCATGGGGCTGACCTCTACGGGCGGCGTGCACTCGTCGTTCGACCACCTGTTCTACCTGACGAAAATCGCCAAAGAATACGGGCTGGAGGGGCACACTTTCGTGCATTGCTTCATGGACGGTCGTGACACCGACCCGAAGTCGGGGCACGGTTTCATCGCCCAATTGCAGGCGCACCTGCAGGAGACCTGCGGCGAGATAGCGTCTATCCAGGGGCGATTCTACGCCATGGATCGCGACAAGCGCTGGGAGCGCATCAAGGTGGCGTACGACTGCCTCGTGAACGGTCAGGGCAAGGCATCGGAAGACATGCTGCAAGCCGTGCAGGAGAGTTACGACGAGGGCGTGACCGACGAGTTCATCAAGCCGATTGTACACGTGCGCAACGGGCAGCCCATCGCCACTATCAGCGAGGGCGACGTGGTCATCTTCTTCAACTACCGCAACGACCGCGCCAAGGAAATCACCATCATCCTCACCCAGCAGGACATGCCCGAGCAGGGCATGCACACGGTGCCGGACCTGCAATACTACTGCATGACCCCCTACGACTCATCGTTCCAAGGCTTGCACGTGCTCTTCCCCAAGGACAACGTGCAGAACACCCTCGGCGAAATCGTGTCGAAAGCGGGCTTGAAGCAACTGCGCATCGCCGAGACGGAGAAGTTCGCGCATGTGACCTTCTTCTTCAACGGCGGACGCGAGGACAAGTTCCCCGGCGAGGACCGCATCCTGATTCCCTCGCCGAAAGTGGCAACCTACGACCTCAAGCCCGAGATGTCGGCGCCCGAGGTGACCGAAGCCCTCTGCAACGCCCTTGACACGCAGCAATACGACTACATCACCCTCAACTTCGCCAACGGCGACATGGTCGGGCACACGGGCGTGTACACAGCCGTACAGAAAGCCGTGGAGACCATCGACGCCTGCACGGACAAGGTGGTGAACACCGCACTGAAGAACGGTTACGAGGTCATCATCATCGCCGACCACGGCAACTGCGACCACGAGTTGAACGACGACGGCACGCCCAACACGGCGCACAGCCTCAACCCCGTGCCTTTCGTCTATATCAGCAGCCACAAGGACGCGCACGTGGACAACGGTATCCTCGCCGACGTGGCACCGTCTATCTGCCACATCATGGGACTCGAGCAACCGAAAGAAATGACGGGTCACAACCTAATCCACTGATTCTATGGCACTTCAATGCGGTATCGTAGGGCTGCCCAACGTGGGCAAATCCACCCTTTTCAACTGCCTTAGCAACGCCAAGGCGCAGTCGGCCAACTTCCCATTCTGCACCATCGAACCCAACGTGGGCGTCATCACCGTGCCTGACGAGCGGCTCATCAAACTGGGCGAACTCTGCCATCCCGAGCGCGGCGTCATCCCGACCACGGTCGAGATAGTGGACATCGCCGGACTCGTCAAAGGTGCCAGCAAGGGCGAAGGGCTGGGCAACAAGTTCCTCGCCAACATCCGCGAGACGGACGCCATCATCCATGTCCTGCGTTGTTTCGACGACGAGAACGTAGTGCACGTGGACGGCACCGTGGACCCTATCCGCGACAAGGAAATCATTGACGCCGAACTCCAACTCAAGGACCTCGAGACCGTCGAATCGCGCATACAGAAGACCGAAAAGCAAGCCAAAGCCGGCGGCGACAAGCAGGCGAAACTTGCCCTTGAGGTACTCCTTAAATATAAGGAAGCCCTCTCCGAAGGGCGCAACGCCCGCTCCGTCGAACTCGCCAACAAGGAAGAGGAGCAGGCTGCCAAGGATATGTTCCTCCTCACCAACAAGCCCGTCCTCTACGTCTGCAACGTGGACGAGGGCTCGGCGGTCAGCGGCAACGCCTACGTGGAGCGCGTGCGCGAAGCCGTGAAGGACGAGAACGCCCAAGTGCTCGTCGTCGCAGCCAAAATCGAAAGCGAGATAGCCGAACTCGAGACCTACGAGGAGCGTCAGATGTTCCTCGACGAAATCGGACTCCGTGAGTCGGGCGTCAACCGCCTCATCAAGGCGGCGTATGCCCTGCTCGACCTCCGCACTTTCCTCACCGCGGGTAGCGACGAGGTGCGCGCGTGGACGTTCCGCGCGGGCAGCAAAGCCCCGCAATGTGCGGGTGTCATCCACACCGATTTCGAGCGCGGGTTCATTCGTGCCGAGGTTATCAAGTACGAGGATTTCATTGCACTTGGCGGCGAAGCGGCATGCCGTGCCGCCGGCAAACTGGCTACCGAGGGCAAAGACTACGTAGTGCAGGACGGCGACATCATGCACTTCCTCTTTAATGTCTAACAACTCCCTACTACCAACTCCCAAACTTCCCAACTTCTTTCAACTATCAACTATCAACTTTCAACTACTTTAACTCTGTTAAATTCGTGCCAAACAGCAAGGGATAAGCAAGGGGTGCGCAAGGGATAGGCAACCGGTACAATATAAACGGATTAACAAATGTTTGACTTTCTGAACACATGGCTATCCTCAGGAGGATGGTGGGTAGCAGCCTTGATGATTATTGCAGGATTTGCGCTGTTGCTTTTCGGCGCAGAGTGGCTGGTGGACGGCGCAAGCGGACTGGCGAAAAAGTACGGCGTCAGCAATCTTGTCATCGGACTCACCGTAGTGGCTTTCGGAACCTCCATGCCCGAATTCGTGGTGAATATGGTAGCCGCCTCGCAGCACAACAGCGAGATTGCCATCACCAATATCTTGGGCAGCAACATCATCAATATCTTCCTCATTCTCGGTTGCACCGCCCTTATCTACCCCATTTCATCGACTCCGCAATCCCGTCGGTTCGACATCCCGTGGAGTCTCCTTGCCGCGTTGCTGGTCTTGCTTTTCGCCACTTATTGCAGTCCCTCGTGGATTCGCATCGAAAACCTGTTCAATATGCACATTGAGGACGCCAATGCCGCTGACCTTGGTACATTCCACTGGGGCGAAGGCTTTCACGCTTTCATATCGGGCGTAGGCGGATTCGTGTTACTCGTGTTCTTCGTCATTTTCCTGTGGCATAGTTTCCGCAACGCGAAGGCGGAGACGTCCATGGAGGAGTTCCGACCTATGCCCGTCTATAAGGCATTGCTGCTCATTGCCGCAGGCTTGGTGGGCTTGGTGATTGGCGGAGAACTGATTGTCAAGAGTGCCACCTCTATCGCACATGACCTCGGGGTCAGCGATGCCATCATCGGACTCACCGTCGTGGCACTCGGCACCTCCTTACCCGAACTGGCGACCTCATGCGTGGCGGCATTCAAGAAGAACTGCGACCTTGCTTTGGGCAATGTGATTGGCAGCAACATCTTCAATGTATTCTTTATCCTTGGTTTCAGCGCAGTCATTTATCCCCTTCCCGGCTACCAGGGCTTGGAACTGGACGCTCTGATGGCAGCCTTGGGCAGCGCATTGGTCATGCTTTTCGTCTATACCAACCGCAAGCACGAAATCAAACGCTGGCACGGAGCCGTCCTTCTCCTCACCTATGCCGCATACCTCGCTTTCCGGCTTGTGAACGCATAGAAAGACCGTATTATTTGATGAGTATCCATACTATAAAACAAACAACATAAACAACTTAAGCAATGTTTGACTTTCTGAATACCTGGCTGTCTTCCGGAGGATGGTGGGTGGCAGTCCTGCTGGTGGTTGCAGGATTTGCACTGCTGCTTTTCGGCGCGGACTGGTTGGTGAACGGCGCAAGCGGACTGGCGAAAAGGTTCGGCGTCAGGGACCTTGTTATCGGACTCACCGTAGTGGCTTTCGGAACCTCTATGCCCGAGTTCGTGGTCAATATGGTGGCGGTGTCGCAGCACAACAGCGAGATTGCCATCACCAATATCTTGGGCAGCAACATCGTCAACGTATTTTTCATCTTGGGTTGCTCCGCCCTCATCTACCCTATCACCTCCACACGCCAGTCGCGGCGTTTCGACATCCCGTGGAGTATGTTTGCTGCCCTGCTTGTCTTGCTTTTTGCCACTTATAGCAGTCCTGAATGGTTGCATATCAACAACCTTTTCGATATGCACATCGACCACCCGCAATGGTCTGACCTTGGCGCATTTCATTGGGAAGCCGGCAATCACGCTTTCATATCGGGCGTAGGCGGATTTGTGCTGCTTGTGTTCTTCGCCATCTTCCTTTGGCACAGTATCCGTAATGCCAAAAACGGCACATCGGAAGAGAACTACAACCCCATGACGCTCTACAAGGCTGTTCTGCTGATACTGACGGGTTTGCTTTCGTTGGTGGTTGGCGGAGAACTGATTGTGAAGGGGGCCACTTCTGTCGCACGCGACCTTGGGGTCAGCGATGCCATTATCGGACTGACGATTGTGGCTATTGGTACCTCCCTGCCCGAGTTGGCAACCTCATGCGTGGCAGCCTATAAGAAGAATTCGGACATTGCTCTTGGTAATGTCATCGGCAGCAACATCTTCAACATATTCTTCATCTTGGGCACCAGCGCAGTCATCTATCCTCTTCCGGGTTATCCGGGCTTGGAGTTGGATGCCTTGATGGCGGCTCTGGCGAGTGCTATGGTAATGCTTTTCGTCTATACCAACCGCAAGCACGAAATCAAACGCTGGCACGGCGCCATCCTTCTCCTCACCTACGCCGCCTACCTCACCTTCCGCCTCGTAGCCGTTGGCTAGACTATAGGCTGAAGAGGTACTCTAATGCCTCAAGTATCTCGCTGTCGGTGGCTGTCTGATTGATGACGGGCACGCCTATCTCGTGCAACAGGGTGAAGTTAATCTCCGTAGGGCTGTCGTTCTTCTTGTCTTCCCGCATCAAATTCACCAACTCCCCTTGCTGTTTGCAGTCGCAGGCGGGACGACCATAGCACTCCAACATCAGGCTCACCAACTGCTGCAGTGCCTTACGCGGCATGCCCGACTTGATGACACTCAGGTACAACTCTGCCACCATGCCCCACAACACACAATAGCCGTGTGCCACAGGCTTTTGCTGCCGCGCGTAGGCCTCTTCGATAGCGTGCCCCACGGTATGCCCGAAGTTCAGCGCGCGTCGCAACCCCTGTTCGGTGGGGTCGGCACTGACTATCTGCTCCTTGATATGGATACTCGCCGCCAGATGCGTGGCGAAATCTGCATTCTCACCGCGGACGCACGTCTCTATATCGTTGCTGAGCAACCAATGCCACTCGCCGGGGTCGGCAATCAGTGCGTGTTTCAGCATCTCCGCATACCCGCTCAGCCATTCGTGTGCGGGCAACGTATGCAGAAACGGCGGGTATATCAGCGTCTGCTGCGGCATAGTGAATGTGCCGACCGCGTTCTTGATACCGCCGTAGTTCACGCCCGTCTTGCCGCCCGTAGAGGCATCCACCATCGCAAGGAGCGTGGTGGGCACGTTCACGAAGCGTATGCCACGCTTGTAGGTCGCCGCAGCAAAACCGCCCATATCCGTCACCACGCCGCCGCCGATATTGATGAGCACCGCTTGCCGCGTGGCATGGTGAGCCAACAGGTAGTCCCATATCCGTTGTACGTTGTCCATGGTCTTTGCCGCCTCGCCGCTCGGCACTGCCAGCACGGGCGCGTCCTTCACCAAATCGCCCAACAGCGGCAGGCACACTTGCTCCGTATGCTCGTCCGTCAGTACAAACACCTGCTTCGTCGCCCTGCCGTTGAAGTACGGCAACAACATCTTATGTATATCGGAAACTACCATAGTCGTTACGTAAATAATACGCTTGTTTCGTGAATTGTTTTGCAAAGTTACTGCTTTTTTCGTAACTTTGCACCCAAAATCGTACTTTTTATGTTCAAACGGGTTCTTTTTGTGCTTCTCCTGTCCCTGTCCGTCCTTGCTGCCAAGGCAGAGGGAGCGGGGCTGACCTATCTCTCTACGGCTGACTTCAAGACCAAAGTGTGCTACTACGACCTCTCGCAGCAGCCCACGTGGAAATACATCGGCGACAAGCCGTGCCTCATCGACTTCTCCACATCATGGTGCGGGTGGTGCAAGAAACTGCACCCTATCCTTGAGCAGATTGCCGAGGAGTACAAAGGTCAGATTTACGTATATACGCTGGACGCAGAGAAAGAACGCGAGGTAGCCGCGCTCTTTGGTGTCCGCAGTTACCCCACAGTCGTTATCTGCCCTATGGAAGGGGCTCCGCAAATCTCGCAAGGCTACCACGAGAAGGCTTACTGGGACGACGTGATTCGTCAGGTACTCCTTCCCAAATAAATACCGTACTCTATTCTTGAGGAACCAACACAAACAGTCTGTCCCCGCGATGGATTGTTTTGTCTGTCTTCACAGCGAAGGGGTGCCCTTTGGTTATCACTGTCTGTACGTTGCCTTTGGCATCGTGCAAGTCATGTGCCACCAATTCGTAAGCCCCCGTAGTATCTCCCGTTACCAGCAGTTCATCGCCCTCTTTCACTTCTGCAACCGCCTCCACATGGAACTCGGCGACACTGATATTCTTGAAGAAATTGGTGCAACGCCCCGCATATACTTTCTTCCTCGTCGCGCGCGACCCGTACTCATGCGTCCACTCGCCCAACCGCTGCCCTTGGTAATAGCCGTCCCAGAACCCGCGGTTGAACACCCGACTCAATCGCTCATCCCACGCAGGCACATGCGCAGCATACTCTTTGCTCCACACCTCGCGTTCCGCTGCCGTCGGGCTGTCAGGCAGCATCCTCCACATATCCACCGCCTCACGATAGCATTCCACTACCGTCTTCACATACTCGGGACCGCGTGCCCTGCCCTCTATCTTCAGCACACGCACGCCTGCGTCCAGTAGTTTGTTGAGGAATTGTATTGTTTTCAAGTCCTTAGGCGACATGATATACTGGTTGTCCACTTCCAATTCCAGGTCGCTCTCTTTGTCTTTCACTATGTAACCCCTGCGGCACACTTGCATACACGCTCCGCGATTTGCACTGGCACCCAGGTTATTCAAACTCAGATAGCACTTGCCGCTTACCGCCATGCATAGCGCACCATGGCAGAACATCTCGATACGTATCGGCTCGCCGTGCGGACCGGTTATGTGCTGCTCCACGATGTCGCGATGAATGCTTGCCACCTGCTCCATATTCAGTTCGCGTGCCAGTACCACCACATCGGCGAACTGTGCGTAGAACCGCAGGGCTTCCGTATTGGCGATATTCAGTTGGGTGGAGAGATGCACCTCCACGCCCGACTGATGGGCGTATTGCAGGGCAGCAATGTCCGATGCGATGATGGCGGATATGCCCGCCTGCTTGGCGTTATCCACTATCTCGCGCATCAGCGGCAGGTCCTCGGGGTACATCACCGTGTTCAGCGTCAGATAGGTCTTCACGCCCGCAGCCTTGCACCGCGCCACGATAGTGTGCAGGTCAGCCGTCGTGAAGTTGGCAGACGACCGTGCACGCATATTCAGGTGCTCGATGCCGAAATATACGCTGCTTGCCCCTGCCTCTATGGCAGCCGACAGGCTCTCCCAGCACCCCACGGGTGCCATGATTTCCACATCACTACGCATACTGCTCTACTATGAATGAGTTATACTTTAGCCATGAACCGCTCACGGTCCACGATGAAGCGGATATGTTCGCCCTCGCCGATAAGGATTTCTCCCTGATAAGCCGCCACATGGAACGTCAGTTTCTTGCCTTCCGTTGCCGTCAGTTCGGCAGTAGCCGACACTTCCTGTCCCAAACCGGTAGGCTTCACGTGGCTCACGTTGATATGACCGCCCACGGTGGTAGCCCCTTCGGGCAGCGCATCCTTCACGGCAAGCATGGCAGCGTTCTCCATGAGTGCCACCATCACCGGCGTAGCCAACACGGGCATATCACCCGACCCCATAGCTTCCGCCGTTTTACTTTTGTCCACCACCAATGTACTGGTATGTTTCAGTCCTGTTTCCATATTCGCAATGTATTTAATATCTTCTTTTTGCTCGTTATCTATTTTCCATTTGCTCATTACCTGTCTTAACTGTGCTTATTGTCCACCCACACATTCCCCGCCCTGCAACCACGCACAGCCTCCCTTTTAACCACAAAGAAGAGAGCCGTTACACCCTCTTCTTTGTCCGTTTGGTACCGCGAGTGGGACTTGAACCCACACAGCCATTTCTGGCCAAAGGATTTTCTTACCACACTTACTTTTACATAAGCAATCTCACCACACATCTGCATATTCCTGTGAGACTTTGTAGTCTGGACTATTTCACAACCGTATTGCTATCGCAACTTAGGTTCCTTCCGTATAGTCTCTACGCCGTTTATCCCATACGGGAATTTAGAGAGCCATCGCCAAAGAGCGGGTCACCCTGCTCGAGGTTTCTGTTTGTTAGGAAGGTTCTACTCACAAAGTTTCCCTTGTGGCACTCTTGTTGTTTAGACCTCTGTAGTTCTCTGTTTGTGCATGGCAGTTGGGACAAAGTATTTGCAGATTCTCTATCCTGTTGTCATGCACGTCACCATTCAGGTGATGCAATTCCAACGGGATAGGTTTCCCTTGCCATTCCGCCAAGCCGCAGCACTCACATCTTCTTTCTTTCAGTCCGCTTGCGAAGAGACGGTTCTTGAGTTTGTATGACTGATAAGACGAATGTTCTACCAATATAGTTTCCAAACTCTTGGGCGATTTGGGCTTAAACTTCAGCCCAACATTCCACCCCTGTCCCCGAAAGTGACTGACATCTATCCGATACTTTTCGATAGCATTGTGCAAAATTGCGTAATTGCCCCCGCTGGGGCGTGCGCCTAACCTTCTGCACATCTCAGCAATGCTGAAACTATCACGTGCTGCGGATTCAAAGTCTTCTTTGGTCTTTTTCAAAGTCCTTCGTGTCTACCGATTCCACCATCGCGGCATAAATCGGCTACAAAGGTACTGCTTTTCCGCAAGATACACAAGAAAATGACGCCTTTTTTCAACAAATCCGCGTTTTTGTTTGCGTATATGGAAAGAATGTACTACCTTTGCACCGCATTTCAGCACGAGAGTGCATTAGGGTACCTTGCCCGAGTGGTTAGGGACCGGTCTGCAAAACCGGGGACAGCGGTTCGAATCTGCTAGGTACCTCTCAGAGAGCCGCCAAACAAGGCGGCTCTTGTTGTTTGATATACATTAGGTTATGCAACAGGAGATAGAAGATATTACCGGACAAGAATATAAGTACGGTTTCACCACCCAGGTGGAAACGGACGTGATAGAGCGTGGGCTGAATGAAGACGTCATTCGGCTTATTTCCGCCAAGAAACACGAACCCGAATGGCTGCTGCAGTTCCGCCTCAAGGCATACCGCAAGTGGCTGACCATGAAGGTACCGGCATGGGCGCACCTGCGCATACCCGACATTGACTTTCAGGCTATCTCATACTACGCCGCCCCAAAGGCAAACGACGGCACCAAGTCGGAGAACAGTATCGACCCCGAAGTGATGAAGACGTTTGACAAGTTGGGAATCCCTCTCGAAGAGCGTGCCGCGCTGTCGGGCAACATGGCGGTGGATGCCGTCATGGACTCGGTGTCGGTCAAGACCACCTTCCGCGAGACCCTTGCCAAACAGGGGATAATCTTCTGCTCCATCTCCGAAGCCGTACAGCAATACCCCGAACTGGTACAGAAATACCTGGGTTCGGTGGTGCCGTACAGCGACAATTTCTATGCCGCACTCAACTCGGCGGTATTCTCGGACGGTTCGTTTGTTTACATACCCAAAGGCGTACGCTGCCCCATGGAACTCAGCACCTATTTCCGTATCAACGCGGGCAACACGGGGCAGTTTGAGCGCACCCTGCTCATAGCCGACGAGGGGGCATACCTCAGTTACCTCGAGGGATGCACCGCCCCTATGCGTGACGAGAACCAGTTGCACGCCGCCATTGTGGAAATCATAGTGCACAAGGACGGCGAAGTGAAGTATTCCACCGTGCAGAACTGGTACCCGGGTGACAAAGAGGGACGTGGCGGTATCTACAACTTCGTGACGAAGCGCGGTATCACCTACGAGAACGCCCGCCTGAGTTGGACACAAGTGGAGACAGGTTCCGCCATTACGTGGAAGTACCCGAGTTGTATTCTCAAAGGTGACAACTCGAGTGCGGAGTTCTACTCTGTGGCGGTGACGAACAACTACCAGCAGGCGGACACGGGCACGAAAATGATACACCTCGGCAAGAACACGCGCTCGCGTATCATCAGCAAGGGTATCTCGGCGGGACACAGCCAGAATGCCTATCGCGGGCTTGTGCGCATGGCTCCGAATGCCGAAGACGCCCGCAACTACAGCCAGTGCGACAGTCTGCTATTGGGCGACAAATGTGGGGCGCACACCTTCCCTGTGATGCAGATACAGAACCCGACAGCCACCGTGGAGCATGAGGCAACCACCAGCAAGATTAACGAGGACCAACTCTTCTACTGCCAGCAACGTGGTATCGGGGTTGAGGACGCGGTAGGCTTGATTGTCAACGGTTATGCCAAAGAGGTGATGGACAAACTGCCTATGGAGTTCGCCGTCGAGGCGCAGAAACTCCTGCAGGTCAGCCTCGAAGGCTCGATAGGATAGTTGTAGTTTTTTACCGAAAACATATCAGGACACTCTATTGGACTTATTGGTCCTGTTTGTTTTATTGGTTTTATTGGTTTTATTTGTCTTATCCGTCCTATTGGTCATATTTGCCCCATTCGCCTTATTAGGCTTATTGGGTCTACGTATCTTATAGTCGGGTCCTATTCGCCTTATCCGTCCTATTGGGCTTATGGGGCTTATGGGGCTTATCGGTCTTATTCGCCTTATTAGTCGTATCAGTCTTAAATCACACAATTCATAAATTGTAAATGATTTATTTGCACACTTGCAAATAAATCACTACTTTTGTGCCGTGAAATTCTATGTAGAGGATGTGTCCTTATTGGGCTCGGGTACTATCCTTATGGTATTATCCCCACCCCGCAACATTTCACAACAAATAAAAGGCGTTTATTGACGCTCTGTTCTGACAACTGGAAACTTCGCAACTTTCTGAAACAATCGGGACACAGCAACGATAGATGCCCTCGGAGTATAAGTATATTCCGCCAATCTGCAAGAGAGTCGGCAAGGTCTCGTCACTATGCGTACAGACGTTGTGCATGGATGTACGATGTAGTGGCGTATTTGCTTTGCTATTGGTGTGTATCATGCACATCATGTCTCTCTGCCTTATCCATATCTGTATCAGGTATGGGTACTTGTGTGTATTAGGTTGGCTCCTTTTTGCTTATATGTAGCGTGGGCTTCGCGTTGTCGGTTCTATTGTTTCGGGCAATGCGAAGGCCTCTGGTTGTGGAACGACGACAGTCGGACTCCACGTTTTTCATTTGTGCCTGTATCAACCTATTTATAATCCGCATAGTCGGGAGTTCCTATGCAAAAACAAACTGTTTATGAAAAAAGGAGAAATCTTTTGGGCAATACCCAAAGAACGTGAGGGAAAGAATCCGCACCCCATTGTGTATTGGGAACCGTGTGAATGAGATTCCAACCAATTTAAGGCGTGCATATTAAGCACAAAATCTACAGATGAGTATTGCAGAGTGTTTAATGTGCCTATGCTACCATCACACATTCAACCCACAAAGCCCAATGGCAAACCGTATCTGTTCCAATTCAAAACAACACACCTTGTTGTTCAAGGCTTTATGAAAGACGATGTGATTATTTGTAAACCTTGTGTCGGCAAGTTAACAGAAGAGGGCATCCGTTTTGTTGCCGAACACATTCAAGGTTCCACCTTTATTGATTTTCCCAAACCAATAAAGACATTGACAGCAAAGAAATTAGAAGAACTCAATAAGGAGTACTATGCATCAATGTTAAACATCTCATCCAACAATCACTATGAAGAAAATTAGTTGTAAATGGCGTAATGAGATGTCCTTATTTTTGTGTATTCGTTGGTGTACGTACATATTGTTTGGGCTTTCCTTATTGGCAATTGTTTACACCTTGTGCAATGCCGCAGCAGAGTATTATATCGACCTGTTTTCCAAGCAGTCGTATGTCACGTTTATCCAACTGTTTGCTCCATTCTCGGAGTTATTCTATGGAACGATAATCACCGCTACGGCGTATGTGGCTCTCATAGTCTATCGCAAGAGTCAAAAAGTAGAAGAGGGGCAGGCATTGCGAGATGTCCGTATGATGTTCAATTCAAGTGAAAACATTGAAGTTCATAATAAACTCATAAATGGAGGAGAGTGGCATAATCCTACCTGTCTGGAAAAAGCATGGAACGACGAAGCCACAAGAGCAAATATATTCAACTACATTGGCACATTGGAATACGTGTATTTACTCATTGAAAGGGATGTCATTAGTTTGGATACTGCAAACAAGCAATTCGGCTATAGAGTCCTTGAAATAAAATATAATAAAAGACTCATGGAGCATTTGTTCTACGAAAAAGATTGCTGGACAGATTTCTTCGCATTAATGAACAAACTAAAACAACAATAATATGAAAACAAAATTATTTTCTTTGTTTGTGGCACTCTTTGCCACTACAGCCCTATGGGGGATTGATTTCCAGTCTGGCGACCTACTTTACAATATCACAAGTCGCAGTGCCAAGACCGTGGAAATTGCATGCCATTGGAATGGTTCTAATAGTTATGCAAGGCTAACCTCTGTCAATATTCCGGACTCTGTTACTTATAATGGCATCACCTATAGTGTAACGAGCATTGAAAATTATGCTTTCGAAGATTGCACCAGTCTTGCTTCTGTCACTATTGGCAATAGTGTAACAAGTATTGGACTTGGGGCCTTTTCTGGATGCTGGAGGATTACCTCTGTCACTATTGGCAATAATGTAACGAGTATTGGAGGTAATGCTTTCGATAGGTGCACGGGTCTTACCACTATCACTTTTCCCAATAGTGTAACGAGTATTGGAGAACTGGCTTTCTATGGTTGCACGAGGCTTACCTCTGTCACTATTCCCAATAGTGTAACGAGTATTGGAGGTGGTGCTTTCTCTGGTTGTACAAGTCTTACTTCTATCACTATCCCAAATAGTGTAACGAGTATTGGAAGTTATGCTTTCGATAATTGCACAGGGCTTACCTTTGTTACAATTGGCAATGGTGTAACGAGTATCAGTAGTTATGCTTTCGATAATTGCACAGGGCTTACCTCTGTAATGTGGGATGCAAAATCGTGTAAGGATTTTTACAACTCCTACAATGCGCCTTTCTATGGCATTCGTTCTCAAATAACATCCTTTACTTTTGGTGATGCTGTGGATTCTATTCCTGCATATCTTTGCTATGGAATGGAGAAACTCACCTCTATTACAATTCCAAATAATGTAACAAGTATTGGAGGTTGGGCTTTCTGGGGTTGCACAGGTCTTACCTCTATCACTATCCCCAATAGTGTAACGAGCATTGGGAATAATGCTTTCTATGGTTGTGCGGGTCTTACTTCTGTCAGTATCCCCAATAGTGTAACGAGTATTGGAGGCTATACTTTCTCTGGTTGTGCTGGTCTTACTTCTGTCAGTATCCCCAATAGTGTAACGAGTATTGGAGGCTATACTTTCTCTGGTTGTGCTGGTCTTAC
>CAKUUM010000033.1 GCA_934692905.1 uncultured Bacteroidales bacterium | reverse complement strand
ATCCATCCTGAGGAACTGACTTTCTTCGGTATCGAAGGGCGGTTCTTGGTGGATGCTGACGGAAATCCTGTGTTTATCCGGAACGCTAATTCTCTTTGAGGGGAACATTCGTCGGCATAGAACATATAATTAACTAAATAATTGAACCATTGCTGACAAAACAAACCTGTTTCAATTGCTATGGGCTTTCGGTTTTTTCTCCACACTTTGATGTTAATCTATGCGAAGATAATACTGATAATTTGAACATACAATGGGTTTTAATGGAGAATAAAGGCTGTTTCATGGAGCAAACATGTAAATATAAATGTTATGCAGGAAATTGACCCACAAACCACCACTCGTGCCTATGCCTTTGAGATGTGGATGCAGGCACCAATGCCGATGGTCACGTTTTTCAAGACGTTGGACGTGACGCGCCTTGTGCACTTCAGCCGCAAGACAGGCATGAAGTTCAATATGCTGATGTGCTATTGCATCGGCAAAGCCGCCGGCGGCATCAAAGAGTTCTACTTCTTGCCTGTGGACGACAAATTGATGCAATACGACACCCTCGCCGTGAATACTATTGTGCTCAATCGGCAGGGCGAGGTCAGTTCGTGCGACATACCCTGTTCCGATGACCTGACGGCGTTCAACCGCGACTATATGCGCCTTACGCGGCAGGCGGCGGATACGTGTACGAACCACGACCTGACCGACAGTATGGTGATTGGCACTTCGGCACTCGCACAATACGACATTGACGGCGCTGTGGGCATGTACAGCGGTGTGTTCAACAACCCCTTCTTGATTTGGGGCAAGTACCGCAAGCGGCTGTTTAGGACGACGCTTAGCGTGTCTTTTCAGTTCCACCACACGCAGATGGACGGCGCTCATGCCGCCCGCTTCCTCGCTAACATCCAGCAGGCAATAGACACCCTATCGGTGAATGAGCGGAAAGGAATTAATGAGTAATTATTTGGTAATTAATGTTTTAATGCTTGGGAGACGACGCGTCTCGCGTCGTTAATTGCCCGCAGGGCAATCTATTAATGGTAAATTAACGGCAATTAACGGAGAATAAATCAATGTTTTAATGGTCCTTTAACGAACTTTAATGGAGAATATATGGAAACAAAAACGAAATTTAATATTGCCCGCGGGGCATTGCTTTTCTGGTGCCTTTTTATCTGTATCGGCGCGATAGGCGGTGCCATCCTGTTTTGGGCGTACCCGCATGGCGAGGTGTGGAACATGGCGGATATGCTGCCGTACTTTCAGGTGCTGCCCTTTGCGGATTTCTTCTTTCAGGACTTCGTATGGTGCGGCGTTGCCCTGCTGTGCGTGAATGGACTGACCAACCTCACCGCCACAGTGCTTATGCTGCGCCATAACCGTTGGGGACTGGTACTCGGCACGGTGTTTGGCGTCACGCTGATATTGTGGATATTGGTCCAGTTCTGCATCTTCCCCTTAAACGCAATGGACGTTATCTATTTCATCTTCGGCATACTCCAAACCCTCACGGGTCTCGCCGCCTTGCACTGGCACAAGCAACTCCCCGCCGATAGAAGCACCCACCGAGATGAAATGAATGGTTAATTACACGATAATTATATGTCCATCAATGCATTAATGATAAATTCACGGTCATTAACGGAGAAAGAATTAATGGTTAATTCGCGGGTAATTATATGTTTATCAATGTTCTTAATGGTCTGCATGGAGCAGAAATGTCTCTTTAATGGAGAGTAAATTTATGGTTAATTATACGGTAAATTACATGTCCTTTTCATTTATAGCGTGCGTATATTACGCACACCAAGTTTTGTAAGTTTTGCCTGTTTTGGTTTTATATTTTTGTAAACAATCATGAACCCCCTTATTGCTTTTTGCGGTCTCGACTGCGCCTCGTGCGAGGCGCGCACCGCTACTATACACAACGACGACGCTCTCCGTGCCCGCGTGGCACAGGACTGGAGCGCACTCAACCACGTGGAGATACGCCCTGAAGACATCTGCTGTATGGGCTGCCGCGTGGACGGTGTCAAGACCCCGTTCTGTGACCGCCTCTGCCCTATCCGTCAGTGTGCCTTGCATCACAGCGTGGCTCACTGCGGCGAATGTGCCGAGATGGCGCATTGCGACACTCTGCACCGCGTTACAGACAACGCACCTGCGGATGTCCTTGCCCGCCTCACGGACATCGACTACACCATCCGTCCCGAACGCCCCGAAGACTACCGCGCTGCCGAAGAACTGACGCGCGACGCTTTCTGGAATGTCTATCGCCCGGGGTGTCAGGAGCATTACGTGCTGCATTGCTATCGCCAACGCCCCGAGTTCATACCCGAACTGAGTTTCGTCATGGAGAAAGACGGTCGTCTCATCGGACAGGTGATGTTCGTCCGCACTACGCTGGAAGTCATCACTCTCAACTCCCTACTACCGACTTCTCTCAACTCTCAACTTTCAACTCTAAACTAAACATAGCCACTTTCGGACCTATCAGTATCGCGCCTGAATACAAGCGTAAGGGCTACGGACTCAAACTGTTGCAGTACGCTTTGGCGCGTGCCAAGGAGATGGGCATCGGGGCGGTGTGTATGGAGGGGAATATCGACTTCTACCGCCACGCAGGTTTTGTCGTCGCCAGTACGTTGGGTGTGCATTACCACGACGAACCACTCGACGACGAGGTGCCTTATTTCCTCGCACAGGAACTCATCCCCGGCTACCTGCAAGGGCAACCCGTTACGGACGCTCCCGCCAGCCAGTCTCTATCAGCAGCCGAGACAACTACTCTCCACGAGCCTGCGTCCGCCGCCCCGCGCAAGGAGTACCTCTACACCACGCCGCAGGGGTATTTTGCCGCTGTCGAACACCCAGATGCCTTTGCCGCCTACGAAGCCACCTTTCCCTACAAGGAGAAGCAATCCCTCTCCACGCAACTCTTCCCCGAATAGGGAGAATTTGTGCAATTGTGTGCTAATTATATGTTTACCGACACATTAATGGTCAATTAACGGTCATTAACGGAGAATAAATTAATGGTTAATTCGTGGACAATTATATGTTTATCAACACATTAACAATAAATTAACGACAATTAACGGAGAACCAGTCCGCGTTTTAATGGTCGTTTAATGGGATTTAATGGAGAATAAATATCAACTTAAATTATACGGAACAAAATGGAACAGAGAATTGAAACCCGTGAGCCGCGTGTGGCTCTCACTTATCGCCTTGTGGGCGACTATTCGTCTATCAATTACGGCGAAGCATGGAACGCTATGGAGCAGTGCTGCAAGGACAACCAAATAGGCTGCTGCTGCAATGACGTGGAGTACCTGAGTACGTACTTGGACGACCCGACCACTACTCCCGCTGCCGAGCGTCGTTGTGACGTATGTATCGCCGCTTTGACGGAAAAGATTGCCGACACTCTCCGTGGCATGACCCTTGGGAATGGCGTACGTCTCAGCACCCTGCCCACCGGACGTTGGATGGTCTTCACGCACCACGGACCGTATGACACCCTTGACACTGCTTATGCGGAGATATACGGCACCATTATGCCCACCTTGGACTTGGATCCGGAGCGTCCTGCGCCGTTGGAGAAGTACGTCACCGACCCCTACACCACCGCCCCCGCCGACCTCATCACCGAAATTTGGATTGCCATCAAATAACATGGCAATCCATTAACGGTTAATTAACGGTCATTAACGGAGAGTAAATTAATGGCTAATTCGTGGATAATTATATGTTCATCCATGCATTAACGATACATTAACGGAGAATAAATTCATGGATAATTCGTGGGCAATTATATGTTCATCAATGTATTAACGACCAATTAACGGTCATTAACGGAGAATAAATCAATGTTTTAATGGTTATTTAATGGTCTTTAATGGAGAATAAAATCAAACTGAATTATATGGAGTAATATGAAACAGAAATCTTTTTTCCTTTTGCTGGCAACCTGCCTGTTATGCAGTTGCTCGCTCTATCGCACCGAGGTCATCGCGCTTGCGGGTTTCGATGCGGAACAGCACTTCCGCGTGTCGCCTTTTCAGGAACTGGACGTGCATAGTGCTATCGAAGTGATTATATGCGACTCGGTGTCCGATGTCTGTGCGCAGACCGATGCCAACCTCATGCCTTACTTGCAGATAGCGCAATCGGGCGAACGCCTTTCCGTCGGTTTCCGCCACGGCGTCCGTTGGTCGGGTGTCTCGCATTGCCAGGTACTCATTCCCACGCAGCCTACGCTGTCGGACATCAACGTGTCGGGGGCTTCCTCGTTGTTCATAGAGCAACCGCTCACTGCCTCGGATGTGGACATCAACATCTCCGGCGCATCGGCAATAGATGTTGTTGTCGTGGCGCACGACGCCAACCTCAACATCTCGGGCAGTTCGTCCGCCATGCTGCAAGGCGATGTACGCACCATGGAGGTGAGTGTCAGCGGTGCCTCGCGTCTCCTCTCCGAGAAAGAGGACGGCAGGTTCCTGCTCATTGCCGACAAGGTCGAGGGCTCGGTATCGGGCAGCAGCGTGATGAACGTGCATAGCGACGGCGAGATTGACTGCAACGTCTCCGGTGCCAGCACCATCTACTACACCAGCACCGCCCGCACCCACAACTCCGAGTGCTCCGGCTCCTCGCTCATCATCCACGAGTAACCACAGTTCGTCCGGCTTCCAATCGATATGCCGTGCCTTGACGCTTTGAATAAAGAGTTGAAACAGGCAGTTCGATTGGAAGCCCCTCCTGTTTCGGCACCTGCCACGAATTTATAGAATAGTAGTGAAAAACATAAATAAACACGAAAGAAGAAAGTGGAGCAGGTTTGTATATGCAGATATTTTTATGTAACTTTGCGGCTGTTAGGAAATTAAGACAATTTATTCTATGAAATTCAGGCAACGATTTGTGTTGGAATTAGAGCGACTTCGCCGCCATAACTTGCAAGAACTACACCCGCTTCAGCAATTATTTTGGGAATCAACATTGCGCTGCAATGTGCATTGCTTGCATTGCGGAAGCGACTGCACATCGTCAATGACTGTTCCCGATATGCCCAAAGAAGACTTTTTGCGCGTGATAGACAACATTACGCCACACGTTAATCCTAATAAAGTAATGGTGATAGTGTCGGGCGGTGAACCACTGATGCGCACGGATTTGGCGGAGATTGGCAGAGAACTGAACAAACGGGGTTATCCGTGGGGCATGGTGACAAACGGGTTGGCTATGACTGAAAAGCGTTTCATAGAATTGCGACAAGCGGGACTAATGTCAATGTCTGTAAGTTTCGACGGTTTGCACGACAACCATGTATGGCTTCGGCAACACCCGATGGCGTTTGATGGTGCAGTGCGTGCCATCAAACTGGCTGTATCGGACAAGGATTTGACATCGGATGTGGTAACGTGCGTGAACCGGCGAAACATAGAAGAGTTGGAGGAGATGCGCGATCACCTGTGGAGAATTGGCGTACGCAATTGGCGGTTGATAACAATTGACCCGATGGGTAGGGCAAAAGATAATCCGGAACTACTATTGTCGGGCGAGCAATTGAAACAAGTGCTGGAGTTTATTCGCACGAACAGACAAGCAGGAAGACATGTTTCATACTCGTGCGAGGGCTTTTTGGGCAGTTATGAGGGTGAGGTAAGAGACCACCTGTTTCATTGCGCAGCGGGCGTGAGTGTTGCGTCTATACTAATTGACGGGAGCATATCCGCCTGCACAAGCATTCGCGGGAAATACTATCAAGGCAATATCTACAAAGATGATTTTTGGGATGTATGGCAAAACAGGTTTCAGCCCTACCGCGACAGGTCATGGATGCACAAGAAAGCCCCTTGCGACGGATGCCGAGTGTGGCGATACTGCGAAGGCAGTGGGATGCACCTGAGAAGAGAAGACGGAGAGTTGATGCTGTGTCATCACCATTTGTTGGGAGAGTAGTGTGTGAAATTAACATTCGTGATGGCACAAGACGCATCGTCACAAGAAATGTTGCAATCTGTATATTTGTAACAACCATATCATCTCCATAACACCTTATATAATATAAATAGAATTCATATAGAATCTCTTTGTTATTTTAAGGCGATGATAATGGTGATAATTGTTGTAATACACTAACAGATAATCTATTACACGTTTTATAAGTATGGATATAATTGCTGATAGCGGAGATAAAATCAAGTTATAAATATGTACCAACAGAGAATATATGCAGGTGTTGATAATTCTGTTTATAACCACTTCTTCAGTTTGAATATCAGCAAGATAACCAGTGTAAAAACTACCATCAGCCCGAGTGCGAACGGGTAGCCAAGTTTCCAGTGCAGTTCGGGCATGAAATCGAAGTTCATGCCGTACATACTTGCCACCAGTGTCGGCGGAAGGAATATTACGTTCACCACAGTGAATATCTTTATAATCTTGTTCTGCTCGATGTTTACAAGACCGAGGAACGTATCCTGCAGGTAGTCCAGACGGTCGAAGCCGAATCGCGTGTAGTCGAAAAGCGAGTTTATATCCTTAATAATCATCGTCAAGCGCGGTTGCAATTCAGCAGGGAAGAAGTCGCATTTCAGAAAATTGCTGATGACGCGCTGTTTGTCCATGATGTTCTGACGGATGATGGTTACTTTTTCCTGCAAGTCCTTGATTTGGATGAGCACATCCTCGTCCACATGGTCGCTGGCGTTGATTTCGGAGGATAGGTTGGTAATCATATCAGTGGTGTCCTCAATCATGTCGGCGTCTTTCTCCACACGAGTCTCCATGAGGGCAACCAACACGTGATACCCCGTCGGGAAATTACGGGTGTTCACGAACATTTTCTTTACAGTCTCGTTGAAACTGTCCAACTCCACACCGCGCGTACTCACAAGGATACTATTCTTCAGAATGAAGTTCACTGGTTCAACCTCAAAATCGTTGCGCAGGAAGTTCGAGTTCGCCACAATTGAGTCATCTGTCTGGATATATCGCGACGACATCTCAATTTCTTCCATCTCCTCATCTTCCTGAATATCAATCTTCAAGAAGCCTTCTAAGGCATCCTCGGTCTTGTCGCTTACGTCCAAAAGGTCTATCCAGATAATGTCTTTCTTATCAATGGATTGCAAGATATTCAGCGTCTTCGAAACCTTTATCTTCTCGTTTTCCTTATAGAATATTCTCAGTTCTGCCATAACTTTTTTTGTTTGCTGCGGACGTTTCTCACGCCTCACATAAGGTTCTACAAGTGGAAAAGGTCTCAAAAAACGCCTGTTTGTTATCTGTTCCCTTTTCCGTCTATCAGATTGGTTAATTCAATAAATTCTTCCACGCTTAGTTGCTCGGGGCGCTTCGTGAACACAGGGTCGGACAGCAGCGGGTGATCTTTTCCTACCAGTGGCATCAACGAATTGCGCATCTGTTTTCGGCGTTGGTTAAAGGCTGTCTTGACCACTTGTTTGAACAACTGCTCGTCACAGCCCAACTCTTGGCGGCGATTGCGCGTCAGTCGCACAACCGCCGATTTCACCTTAGGCGGAGGCGCAAACACGTTCTCGTTCACTGTGAACAGATATTCGATGTCGTAGTATGCCTGCAACAGCACGCTCAATATGCCGTACGCCTTTTTCCCGGGCTTCGAGGCGATACGTTCTGCCACCTCTTTCTGTATCATGCCCGAGCATACGGGTATGCGGTCTTTGTACTCCAAGACCTTGAAAAATATCTGGCTGCTGATATTGTACGGATAGTTTCCTATCACGCAGAACTCCCCTTCCGGATACAATTCCGTGAGGTCCAACTTCAGAAAGTCGCCCTCTATCAAGTGCAGTTCGGGGTACCATTCTTGCAGATACGCCACACTCTCGCGGTCGAGTTCTATCGCCGTGAGGTCAATGTCTTTGTTTTTTAGGAGATACTGGGTCAGAACACCCATGCCGGGTCCTATCTCGAGGACACGACCGGCGGAAATGGTCTCAGCAATTCGTTGGGCGACACTCAGGTCCGTCAAGAAGTGCTGACCCAGAAATTTCTTGGGGCGTACTTGCTGCATTCTCTTGATGATGGTCGTCCATAAAACAATTGCTTGATTACTATCGGAAACCCGCCAACGCCTACCACAAAAATTTGCGTGTTCCGCGATTTTGTCGTACCTTTGCGGTTGCTTTCGATTTCGACTGCAAAATTACTGCTTTTATTTCAAAAATGCAAAAACTATCGCAACTAATCACTGAAATCATTGATTTTTTCTACCGACCTTTCAGCCGATATATCCCCGAACAACTCTTTCGCTATGCCGCCTGCGGTGGTGGTAACATGTTGTTAGACTGGGTGTTGTACTTTTTGATGTACAATTTCGTGGTGGGGCACGATTTGGTCTATATCCCCCTTCATTGGCACCTTTTTGGGCTGTCCGAGATATGCATCACGCCCCACATTATGGCACTTTGCATTGTCTTTCCAATTACGCTCCTGACGGGTTTTTGGCTCAACAAATATGTCACCTTCACCCAATCCACTCTCCACGGTGCACGCCAACTGGGGCGATACATCATCATCGTGCTTATCAACTTGGCTATCAACTATTTCGGTCTCAAACTGCTCGTCGATGGTGCAGGACTCTACCCCACCCCGTCCAAGATGATTGTCACCGTCATTACTGTCATCGTCAGTTTCTTTGGGCAGAAATACTTTTCTTTTCGCCGTTAACCCTCACTTTTGCCTCGTGTTCGCCGGCTGTCTCCATCGGTACTTCATCGGTACTTCATCGGTACATCATCGGAACTTCATCGGAACTTCATCGGTACTTCGAGTAGAGGATACTATAGTTTTATGGATACAAATGTGTAATCATTTCTATGTCACGCAACAATCAACATACACCTTATATTTGGCAGGAGCCTGAGCAGAAGCCTTATGCGCTCTATATTCACGGTTTGGGTTCAAGTGCCAAATCGGGCACCAAATCTTCTTTCGGGCGGTACTTCGACCAATATGAGTGGCTCTCGCCAGAAATCACCCACGACCCTTACGAGTCCTTGGATATTCTCAACCAATGGTCTGACGCTTTCCACCCTACTCTTGTGGCAGGCACATCCATGGGTGGTATGCTCACACTCTATGTCAATGCCCCCGATGCTACGAAAATTGCCGTCAACCCCACTATTGAGATAGAGCATGTCCTCCGCAAACTCGGCTATGGCAAGCACCCGTATTTGCAGGAACGTGAGAATGGAGAAACGGAGTATATCATTGATGAACAGATGATTAGACGCTTCATCACCTTTCGCGATGAGCACCAAATACTTTCAGGTTCTCGAAATATCGCCCTCTTTTCCACGGACGATGAGTTAGTGGGCAAGGAAATCACCAAGCACAATGCCGCACTCCTTTCGCAACTCGGATGGGAAATATTGTGGTCGCCTAAGTTCGGGCACCGCGTCAACGAACAGGCCGTCAAGGCTGTAGTACAGTTTTTGAATACAAAGTAGTAAACAATAAAAGAGACAACCCAAATGAAAAAGTTGTCTCTTTTATTAGGGTATTAGCACTATTTTTAGTAGGCGATGGCGAAAATGACGCGCTGTTTGCTGGGTTTGCCAGTGACCATGCAGGTGCCGGGGACGTGGTCGCTTTCGAACGGAATGCAACGGATGGTTGCCTTGGTGTCGTTCTTGATTTTCTCCTCGGTCTCGGGCGTGCCGTCCCAGTGGCAGAGCAGGAAGCCGCCTTTCTTAATCTCCTCCTTGAACTCGTCGTAGGAGTTGACCTCACGGGTGTTGGCAAGGCGGAAGTCGAGAGCCTTTTTGTAGATATTGCTCTGTATCTCTTCCAACAGGTTTGCGATGGTGTCCTCGATGCCGTCCATAGAGATAGTCTCCTTGGTCATGGTGTCGCGGCGTGCAATCTCCACGGTGTTGTTCTCCAAGTCACGGCTGCCGACAGCAAGACGCACAGGCACACCTTTGAGTTCGTAGTCGGCAAACTTGAAGCCCGGAGTGGATTTCTCGCTGGTGTCCACTTTGATGCGGATGCCGCGCTGTTTGAGGTTATTAGCAATGGGGGTCACCTTGGCGAGGATAGCGTCCAACTGCTCCTGCGTCTTGAAGATAGGCACGATAACCACCTGAATAGGAGCAAGATGCGGCGGCAGTACGAGTCCGTTGTCGTCGGAGTGCGTCATGATGAGCGCACCCATCAAGCGGGTTGAGACGCCGAAAGAGGTAGCATACGGATACTCGTATTTGTTCTCCTTGCTGAGGAACTGTACGTCAAAGGACTTGGCAAAGTTCTGTCCGAGGAAGTGGCTGGTGCCGGCTTGCAACGCCTTGCCGTCCTGCATCATAGCTTCTATACAATAGGTCTCGACAGCCCCTGCGAAACGCTCGTTGGGCGACTTGACACCCTTGACAACAGGTATTGCCATGATGTTTTCTGCCACGTCGGCATATACGCGGAGCATCTGTCGCGCAAAGGCATCCGCCTCTTCGGCTGTGGCATGAGCGGTGTGCCCCTCTTGCCAAAGGAACTCGGCGGTACGCAGGAAGAGGCGCGTGCGCATCTCCCAACGCATGACGTTGCACCACTGGTTGCAGAGGATAGGCAGGTCGCGGTAACTGGAAATCCAGTTCTTGTAGGTGGACCAGATAATAGTCTCCGACGTAGGACGGATGATGAGTTCCTCTTCCAGTTTGGCATTGGGGTCCACGACGACGCCTTTGCCCTCGGGGTCGTTCATCAGACGATGGTGCGTGACAACAGCACACTCCTTGGCAAAACCCTCCACGTGCTCCGCCTCGCGACTGAAATAGGACTTCGGAATCAGCAACGGGAAATAGGCGTTCTTCACACCATATTCTTTGAAACGCGTGTCCAACGCCTGCTGGATACGCTCCCAAATCTCGTATCCGTAAGGCTTGATGACCATACAGCCACGCACAGCCGATTGCTCGGCGAGGTCAGCCTTAACCACTAATTCGTTGTACCACTTCGAGTAGTCTGTTGCTCGGGGAGTGAGTTTCTGGAAATTTGCCATTATCTTAGTCTGTATTGTTTACGTAGTTGTTCAAATAGGTCGGGGTGGGACTTAAGTTGCTGACTGACACGACTTAACCATCCCTTGTCGGAATCACCTTGCAAAGGTACTGCTTTTTTGTTGATTGACAAAGCGGGGAGTGCGAAAAAGCGGCACAAAGCCTGCAGGCACATTTCGCTTGCCCTCATTTTGCCCGCCAACGAATAGCCCGCGATGTGGTAGGACGCCAAGTCTGCCACCTGTACAAGGGCTTGATTGATAGCGGGTTCTCCTTCCCAACAGTCTATGCAAAGGCGCATACCGCGTCCCTGCGGGGTCTGCTTGTGTTGCAGCAACGCCTGCTCGTCCACCACGCCTCCGCGGGCTGCGTTGATGAGCAGCACATCGGGTTTGCATTGGCGGAGAAACGCCTCGTCCGCCATGTGATAGGTGGGGTGGGGACCTTCCTTGGTGAGAGGGGTGTGAAAGGTGATAATATCGCAGTTTCGCGCGATTTCATCGGGTCCGACACCTATCCCGAGAGGCGGGTCAGAGACCAGAACACGGTAGCCTTTGCGCTCTGCCATGGCGGCGACAAGGGTGCCTACATGCCCGTATCCGACCACGCCAATCGTTGGTGGTTGGTTAGAGGATGGTTGTAGGTTGAGCGTGTCGAGTGCCTCCTCCACATAGTCGCATACCGCCTGCGCGTTGCACCCCGGGCATGCCGTCCAAGTGATGTCGTGTTGGCGGCAGTAGTCCGTGTCTATGTGGTCGTAGCCAATGGTTGCCGTTGCCACAAAGCGCACCTTGCTACCCGCGATAGACCCGCGACAGACCCGCGAGCGGGTGCGTATGATCAGGGCGTCGGCATCACGTACGGATTGCGGCGTAAATTCCTCGGGAGCGATGTGTTGCACTTCGGCATAGTCGTCCAACACACCGTTCAAGAAAGGGATGTATTTGTCAATCAGTACGCGCACGAAGGGTTAGTTGTATTTGATGTTGTCTATCAAACGTACGGGACCGCAATAGACTGTCACGCAGCCGATTGCGTGGTCGAAAGACGTGGCAGGCTGCAAGGTGGTCTGGTCCACGATGGAGTAGTACTCCACCTCCAGTCCGGGTATGGCGTTGAGGGTGTCGATGACACGTTGCTGTACCTCTGCTACCGAGGCAGTTTTTGCCCATTCCACCGAGGCGAAGAGTGTCTTGGATATGTTGATGGCGGTCTGTTTTTCCTCATTCGACAGGCGCTCATTGCGGCTGCTGAGTGCCAAGCCGCTCTCTTCACGCACGATGGGGCAGCCGATGATTTGGAGTTCGCCGAAAGTGCCGCTCAGTGAGGAATGCTCCACCATGTGGTGGATGATTGCCAACTGCTGGTAGTCCTTCTCGCCGAAATAGGCGCGGGTGGGGTGTATCAGATAGAAGAGACGGCTCACCACCTGGACTACTCCGTTGAAGTGTCCGGGGCGCATCTTGCCTTCCATGACCTCGTCTAATTCTGCGAAATCAAACGAAAACGGCTTCTCCATTTCCTCGGCGGTGTACATTTCTTCGGGCGTTGGCGCGAACACAAAATGTACGCCCAGCGAGGAGAGTAACTCTGCATCACGATTGAGGTTGCGGGGATATTTGGCGAGGTCCTCTTTGTTGTTGAACTGTGTCGGATTCACAAACACGCTCACGAAGCAGACATCGTTTTCCGCTACGGCACGGCGCACCAGTGAGGCATGCCCCTGATGCAATGCGCCCATAGTGGGTACGAGCCCGATGGTCTTGCCCTGACGCACACATGCCGCCACTTGGCGTGTAAGTTCTTGTTTGGTAGTCAGTACTTGCATATAATTGGATAACAACTAATATCTTTCCGAAAAAGCCTGCAAAGGTACTACAATTTTCAGAGGTGTGCAAACATATAACATGTAATTAACCACGAATTTTCCAAAGTAGCCATAGTGGAGTGCGGCATTGTGATAGCATCGATATAGGCACATTTTTCGAAAGACGGTGCAAAGATAATACACAAAACGCCGTTTTGCAACGATTCAAATCAATGAAATGCACACGCAATATCGATTCAAATCAATGAAATCGAAATAACATGCTGATAATGAGTAGTATATAGTCTTATATTTTGTACTGTAAAAATGTCTTTGAAAGTGCTTTTTGCAGAATTATTTGCGCAATCGGGTTATTCGACGATTGATTTCGTCCGCAAAAAGTACAGCGACCTTACAAATAAAATCGCGGCACAAAGGTAGCAAGAAAAGCGGCTATATTGACATACACTTCCAAAACGAATCGGGCAAGCAAAGATTGGGCAATGTAGCCGCTTTGAGGAATAGCGGGGCTACCTCCTCAGGTGTATAGCCCGCAATGCCGCAGCCGACGGGTGTTACCAGGAATGTGAGTTCGGGGTGCTCTTGGGCAAAGGCAATAAACCTGTCCACTGCCGCATGCATATTCTCCATTCCTTCCATCGTTGGAATGGCATAACTCCGCCCCTGCAAGCCCTCGCCTTGTCCCATGATTGCTCCGAACCGCTTGACAGCAAACGCCGCTGCACCGCCATAGTGCATACCACGCGCATTGCTGCCAAAGACAAAGACCTCGTTGGGTCGCAATTCCGATATGTACTCGGGGGTGATACGAGGTTGAGTGTTATGGTTGGTTGCGTCCTTTGCACTGTTTTCGTAGTTGTTAGATACCGCGGCGTACATTTCGGTGATAATTGTCCAAAACTCTTTCGGCAAGCGATGGTGCATCTCCTCTACAATTGCTGATGGTATTTCGTGGTAGAACGCCTCTGCAATAGCCCCCGTGATGCAGGCAATGGTGTCACTATCTCCGCCTAATGACACTGCCAGACGAATAGCCGACTCGAAATCATGGCTGTCAAAGAATGCCGCCAAGGCTGCAGGCAACGTACCTTGACAAGACACATCAAAATGATACGTAGGGCGAATATCATCGCAATCGCAACTGAGGTCATAGCCGAATGTCTCCTCTATATATTGGTAGATTTCCGCTTTAGGACTTCCAGTACGCGCCAGATATATGGCTGTTGCCACCGCCTGCGCTCCTTTGATGCCTTCGGGATGGTTGTGGGTAATCATAGCAGAACGCCTGCCAAGGTCCAATGCATCCTCCACAGACTGCGCCAACCAGCCACACGCCGCAGCACGCATTGCCGAGCCATTGCCCCACGAGTTATACGGGTGGCGGACTCCATACGGAATGCCATCCATCGTATCCGTGGACTTGTCACGAAGTGTGATGAGGAATTCCGGCATAAAAAGCCAACGCTGAAATGCGCCGCCATAACTTTCGTCGGGGTACTTGTGCCCCCATTTGACAAGGCTGTCTTCCAATCCTTGCTGCGACCGAACAGGGTCGTGAAGCAACCAGTCTGCCACAGCAATAGTCATTACTGAATCGTCCGTGAAAGAACTGCCTTCGGAGAATAACGGGAAATCGGTTGTCTTGATGTTGCAGAACTCGTAGATACTGCCTACGGTGTCGCCTATAAGTGCGCCTAACATAACTGATGATGGTTTTAGTCGGTTATTATTTTGTGGTTATATGTGAATGCAATTTTGTTTCATTGCCCTTTTGCGTATTCTTCCAATATGCAATTGTGGTACTGCTTACAGAATGATCAGGGGCGCAATGAAGAACGTCCATCATCTGTGCAAACAAGTTAGCAGAGCATTGCGGGTGCCCTGTCTCGCACAATGATTGCAGCATACGTGTCATACGTAAGAAATTATGATAGGGCAGTCTGTAGAATGGTCTGTCTCCATGGTACACGCGGATATTTCCATCGCCATTGCAGTCAAAATCCATATAGTGCAGGTAACGACGGCACGATTTGCAATAGTTCTGTAATGCACATTGGTTGCCGTGAAACATTGAGACAAAATGCTCATCTATAGTCGGTGCCTCTCCATTGAAACGGCTCGGTTGCGATGTTGGGAATATCCATTGAATGAAGTCGTGGTACCTCTCTATCTCGTCATCCGTAAACCTCACAATCTCCTCGTGGCGATAAGGAATACAGACATCTTCTTCGTCCAGAAAGAAGCGTAACAACAATAGGTCGTCCACTTCCGCTTGGCTCGAAAGCGGCTGCTCGGTGGCTCTTGTCGAGACAATCATCTTGTCGTTACTCTCTCTACGCTGTCCATACCGTCTGCCGAACAATGCAGATAGTTTCCCCAAAACATTCATATCGCTTATCTTCAATACGCCCAAGGTACAACTTATCCCTAACATATGCAAGAAATTGCTTGGCCCACCACGCAGTTTTATGTATTTTCTGCTTAATGAACGCCGCAATTTACGCAAAACAAAGAGGGTACTAACTTGTAATGTTTCTTATTCGAAACAAAAATACTGCATTTTGCGCGTATATGCAAACATATAAAAAACTATCATAATTTATTCCTCCAGTTTCCATATAACCGTTACCGATTGGGATAGTGTGATGGAACGAGGATTGGCTTCGATAGGTTCATCAAAGACACGCAGTGAAGCACTCAGTCCAAGTCCGTCAGGTAATATAGATGTCCCCAAGCGGCTTTCATCGGAGGAGTGGATCCCGTCTGATATTTGGAGTACTTTACCCAACTTGCATCCCGCTGCCGTTGTCATACAAACGGCTTGACGATGAGCATTTCGGATTGCTTCTGCCTGCAACTCGTCTTTGACAACCGTTGTGTCATTCAGACCATACGAGATGGATATTTCCGCTTCAGGGTTCCGACCGATGATGCCGTTCAACAAGTCCGTCATCAGCTGATTATCCATTCCAATAGTGATGGTTACACTTTGAGACAAACTATAACCGAGCAACTTCTTACCTGTATAGTTGTAGTTCTTATCCTTCAGAGATACCTCCTCTTTGGCAATAGAATAAGACGCAGTAGTAATATGTTTGCGGTCAATGTGGTTCGCATCGGCAGTCTCGTAGATTGTCTTCTGGTTCGTTTCAAGGGCTTTACATGCCTTCAGATAAATCTGTATAGGTATGCTTGAAAGCAATAGTAATAATGGTTTTCTCGGGTTCCATGAGGCGAGAAGCGTTACCGTGAATAATGATAGTAGAATCTGTAAGTTCCATAATGATATTATTTTATTCGTTTTACTTTGCGTCAGTTGTTATTTTGTCATAGGTGATTCTTTCTGCAACTTGCGTTGTGTGCAACGGGTGATGATGGGCTGAAAGAATATGAGCAAGAAGAACACAACAGGAATGCCATGCATCAGCCAATTGCATATCCAATCAGCATTGTAGTGTACCTCGCGGAATATTAGAATAAACCCACGTTGTCTTGTGAACAATCCCATTGCATAGCCAATTACCGCAGTTGTCTGCTTAACGGTCACCAACGATGTCAGTACCACTACCATCCAACAAATACCTTTTTGCCAGCATGGCTTATAAGAATGATTGTCGGATGATATATGCACATAGATATACCACAATAAAGAGGAAGAAAGCACATAGAACAAGACGCGTGCCCACATTGGCATAAAGATACATTTCCGCGGGAACAAGCAATAGTCCACTGAAAGGAATGACATTACCAAGAAAAATAAAGCCATTATCAACAATGCATATCGGGATTTCCTGCCAAATACTGGAAAATGCTCTCCGTTCCGTATGACGCCAAGGGCAAATACAGTCCACGATACCATAAGTATGCAGGAGAAGAAAATATACCAAGCATTGCAACACCACGGGTGTTCCGCATAGTTGAACCACACAGCGTTGTAGCCAAACAGCATCCGGCATACCGGCACAAAGAATGTGTAAACGGTTGTTCCGATAGCAGCGATGAGGGCTGCACGTTTGAGAGTGAGTGGTGAGGTTGATTTATTCATAAGCAATAGTTTTTTATTGATTACTTTTCTATTGTGGCAGTTGGCTGTTTCTGCAATTTGCGTTGTGCTCTGTGGGTGATGAGGGATTGAAGGACTATAAGCAAAAAGAATACAACAGAAACGCATAGTATTAGCCAGTTGCACAGCCAATCACAACTACCAAGTAGATTGCGGAACATGGACTTGTGCACAATTCCCGGGAATTGCAGGTTCTTCCACACATACCATATAACGGTAGGTATTTGCTTTGCTATCACCGACAATGCCAACACCACAGATACACTACGAATGCCCTTTTGCCAACGTGTGTGATTCGGGAGTGTATCTTCCGCTGCATGAACATAGATGTACCATAGTACGACATTCGCCCCTAACAGGAATAGCAGGTACAGCCATGGGACTGTATCCATTATCCGTCTGTTTTCGGCTAAGGCAAACCACAAGATATTGCCACAAGAGACTAAGGCAATGCCAAGCAGCGTATATCGAATTTCTTTGCCCATTATCGGAAAATGCTTGCCGTCGCGTAGCACACCAATGGCAAACACTACACAAGAAACGATAAGAACCGCTGAAAAGAAGATGTGCCATATATCGTTGCATAACATGTGGTCCTCAAAATAGAGCCACCATCTGTCGCCGACAATCATTCGACAGACAGGTTCAAAGAGGGTGTAAACGGTTGTTCCGATAGCAGCAATGATGGCTGCACGTTTGAGAGTGAGTGGTGATGTTGATTTCTTCATAAGCAGTAGGGTTTATTGATTAGATTATTGTTTGTTGTTTGACGGTGCAAAGATAATACACAAAACACCATTTTGCAACGACAGCAGTCAATGAAATGAAAGAAAAATCATTGATAGTTGTCAATGTCTTGTGGTCTGTATATTAGTCTCCATATATATAACGCAGAAAAGGGCAAAAACTATCACCTACAAACAAGAAAAAAATGCATTTTCTTTGTAATAGCAAGTACAGCCTTTGTTCGGGCAAGGACTTCACGCAATACACAACGAAGATTCCAATACCAATCAGATGAAACATGGCGAACGACGATTATGGAGTCTATATTTTGAGTTCTATTCCATAGTGTTTAGAATTCGACCATTATATCATTATATGATGACGCATATTAGCAATATCTTGCAAATAATACATCGGGAAACGCTCATACTTTCCCAAGAGCACATTTTCTGCCACTACAAGATGAAAACTCCAAGGAATATCATTACGCTCTCCCCATAGATATTGTCTTAAATAATAAATTTCCCGTTTGGTAGGATTAACCACAATTAAGACCTCAAAACATCCGAAGGTGCGATATCCCTCATAGTATGCAGAATTAGATATCTGTATATTTCCTAGCCAACTTAAGACTTGTTGCCAATCTGTATTATTATCAAATGACAGAATTCCACACCACAACGGTTCTAAAGGATGGAAATATAAATGAAAGTATCTAAAATCTCCTTTCAAAGGGATACCAAATATGTTTCTAAAAGCATTGAGCTTGCGTCTATTCTCACGCCTATTCTCAAATTTTCCAAACATCCATGTCCAAAGCCGTGAGAGCAAATCATTTTCATACGTTTCCTCTTGATAACAACGATCCGATGAAAGATATGGTATCTTGCTCCAATCTATTTTTTTCAATTCTTCTTCCATATTAAATAGGTTTATTTTGAATGTTATACTTTGAATGCGGGGCGCATGTATTCTTGTTCTTCGCGGCTGATATGCAACTGTTTGGCGACACGCTCCCATTGGCAAACCACTCCACGTATCTTCTCTATTGTTGTTTGTGCCGCAGCATCTGTCAAGCCCCAATAGGGTGCCACCTCTAATGCCAAACGCATATCCAAGGCGTTGTCATGCTCATTGATATTCAGGCTCAGCCCTTGTCCATACGGCACAGGATTGAGGTTGTAGGCAGGGGCAAGTGTCCACCCGTTGCGTCCGAGCAGGAAACCATGGTTACGGAGATGGTCGTCGCAATTGCTGACAGCGATGTTGAACACGATACGAAGCCACATTTGCTTCAAGTTCTCTTCCACGCGATAGCAGTTGCGGCTTATCCAGTCTGCCAATTCCAAATAACTACAACCATCGGTATCGTTATCTTGGTAGCCCAACATCGTCATTGCAGAAGTGAAATGTATGCGCCCGCCCGTTGCATTACGGTCAAAACGCTGCGTCAAGAACATGGAATACTGCCCCGAAAAGCGTTTGGCGACGAAAGGTGCAACCTCAATACCGCATTGCTGTGCCAATGTCATGGTTACCGCTTCCCATGCCCCGATATCATAGCGGTCTTGTCGACTGGGAAACTTGGCTATCCACAAATGTCCGTCCTGCATACGCACATTGGCTTTGGGGCGTGCACCACCTAACGACGAGCCTGGGGCAACCAACATCTGCAGCCAACGATTATCCTCGTTCTCAAACGCCCAACTTGCCTGCTCCAGTTTGCCCAATGATGTGACAGGCGGGATATTGAGGGAGATATCATTATCCATAAACTCGCCATCGGGCTCTAACTTGATACGCAAAGCCCCCATACGGCTCTCATCGTACACACCCAACAGAAAATCGCTCTCCATGAGGGTCTTTCGAGGTCGTCCTTCTTCCCGTGCGAGGACAGTCTCGCGTCGCTCAAGGAGCACACGCCCCCACCTGTCAGGAGAGGAATCCAGTAAGAAGCCAAAGTTTGTTTTTGAGTCGGGAAGATACTGATGCCCACGATACAACTGCAAATCGGGGTCTAACATGCGGCAACGACTATGGTGCAGCCATTCGTCCGACAAATCCATAGAAAAGACCTCGTGCCCACGAACCGCCTCTGCCGTCAGTATGCCCACCAATACGGGGGCATTGCCAAAGGCTTCGTCCAAATAGATGTATAGCCGCTTACTCATTGGACTTCTTGCTTGCACGTTTACCGACAATCAGACCGGCGTCTTGCAGTTTGCGCCCCAAGACATCGTCTTCTGCTACGCGGAACAGGTCTTGCTCCAGCCCGAGCACAATCAGCACTCGCAGGTAGGCACCGATACTCACGCCTGCATCGCCCTTTTCTATCTTCATCACGGCATTGCGCCCGATGCCCGCGCGCTCTGCCACTTGCGCTGCACTCAAGTCGCGTCTGAGCCGTGCCAAGCGGATATTCTCTCCGAGCCCTTGCAGTTGCCGTTCATACTTGGGTAGTAATTCCCGTTTCATACGCTATCAGATATATAATGTTTCTAATTCGGCGCAAAAGTACTGCTTTTTGCACATATAAACAAACATCACACCTGATACCCACAAAAATAACCAAAACATGGACAACCGACAAAACCTGTTGTGCGCAACAGGCGCACAAGGAGTCTTACTTCTTCGGGTTACGACGAGAGATTAATAGAGCCCCTCTATACTGACCATAATGAAATCCATACCTCCTGTTCTTTGCATCTCAATCAATAAATCGCCATACCTTGCTGTAGGAACAATAAAGCCGTCAGATACAGCACTTCTAATTCCACAATAATGCTGGCGATATAACTGCTCATACATAGTATGAGTATCATCTCCCCATGTAGTTTTCTGTACGACCGCTTCGCCATTGTAATCTGTGTCAAAAACTAAAATGAAGCCCGTAGCAACTGGCGCATTAGTATTGAATGTTACACCAGTCATCGTTTCGTCCAAATACTGACGTCCTCCTTTCTGAAGTCCATCCCCATAAAATGTCATCTGTTCTACCTCATTTTCACAATATCCAAGAAAATAGGTAACAGCTGAGAGTAATTTGCTCAAATTTTCCATGATTGTTTCTGTTTATTATTGGTTAGGGGAGCAGAGTTGTCAGTCCCTGCTCCCTAACGAATTTACATAACTATCTGTCGTATGGTTTCACAACATTGAACGAGTCTTTCTAAATCCTTATAATGCACACAAAGCAAAACGTTTTGGTTGGATTTAATCGCGGAACGTGCTTCATAAATACACTATATACATAATCCTCGTATGTTTCACAGTTCATAATTGTTGCATTATCATTCGTTTATGTCAAAATGAACTGCAAACCCTTTCCCATTTGGACTTGCAAAAGTGATAGTATTACCCAATGAAAATCGCATCCCTTCTTTTATACGGAGTATCCTACAATAATAACCCAAGTAGGCAGTTGTATAAGTATAGAAAAATGGATCTTTATCAAGCACTTTAGTTAGTGGTAATGCAATATCTCCATCTAAAGTATGTATTACTATTTGGTTGTCTGTCATTGTGAATGTGCAACCATCAAACGATTGAACGGCTGTTATCAACTCACTGTTGCCCTCAAAAATAGAACCATAGTTCGTTTTGATAATGGATAGTTTCATATTTTTCCCTCTGATTAAATGATACCTCTAATTTCATTCTGAAATGCAACAGAATAATACACATTCCAGTTTTTTACAAAAATCGGTTCGTAGTCATACACATTATGTATCAAGCAATAGATGTAAGTGTACACACCCATATACCACCCTACACTCTGTTCATCACACAAATCGTCTCCATCTGCCTTTACTGCATGATAAGTCTGAGTAAGGATGTCGGTTTCTGTATATTCATTCTGCATTAGCGTCTTGGTTCTAATAAGTAGCCACTCGCGAAAATTGAGATTTGCAGATGTCTGTTTCACAAGTTCTTTCATCGCACTATAACAATAGATAACATCATCGCGTCGAAAAACATCATATTTATCAACAAAAGGATCTGGAGTATTGAATCTGCCTAAGGAATACTTTACATTTGATTGCAGATAACCGTTTAATTCTTCTATGCTCATAGTAGTATGACTTTGTATTGATAAAGTCCTTTCTACACAAGAATTATCATAGAATGTAATACCAGCAGGAAATGGATAAGGGATTATCTTGTATTCTTTGACGACATTAACCAACTGAGTTTGTCCCGGATCTTTATCCTCATATCCGACCCATTTTTGAAGAACTTGCTTTTTACTATCAAGTAAAATAGTTGTAGGAATACTTTCTATCTGAAACGTTGACACTAAAGATTCTGCCTCATCAACATCAACAAGCGAATAACTAATGCCAGCAGCATTAATCTCTTCCTTGAATTTACGAGATGGACCACACCAAGATGCAGAAAATATCAACAGATACGCTTCGGTTTTTGACGATTTGAAGAATAACATAAGCCTATAAATTACATTGCATCTTGATGAGTACTCAGATATTGTATCTCCAAATTGATGTCGTCGCGAAAAACAGACAAACGCTTGATAGTATTGTTATCCCGCCATGTTTCTAACTCGAAACGATAATCAGGGTCTGTACCTTGATAGTACAAGACATTGTTCTCGTCTTTGACCAAATACGCGGACTTTGGAGATAATGTTGGCATAATGGATATGACAACATTCATTCCAGTAAAGTCATACTCTAAGATGGCACGTCTTTGTACATAGTCATGTGACATGACTACTCCGTTTTGAATGCGCTTGTGGCTTTCAAATATGTGTGTTACGGTCGGCATACTATTCTTTTTATTTTGTTATTAATGTTTCTGCCAGAAGTCTACGGCTTCTGCGATAGTCATCCTTGGGAATGAGGCTAGTGATGAAACCAGTGCCCATAATGCTTGCTCCTTAGCATCAACGTTACCATCTGCAATCATAACTGCAGCCAGATAGCCACATACGTACTTTTTTTCGTCCATTGTCATTTGTGAGACAATAGAAATTGCTTTTGTTGGCTCCAGTGCGTTTGCCGTTTCCTCCAATGGTTTAAGGTTGTTGACGGTTACTCCAAATGAAAGCAAGTCTGCAAAGATGCAGTTTATTTCACCCTCGGTAACTTTACCATCAGCCATCGCCATTAATTTCGCCAATTTCAAAATGGCAGTCATTTCTTCTTGAGAAAATCTCATGTCGCTTTTGTTTTTACGTCCGCTCCTTTATTCAGACTTTGGTTATTGTTGTTTAGTTGTTCTTCCGCTTTTAAGGCAGAAAGATTATTCATCTTGATATGATATTTATGATATGAAAGTAAAACTATACTACATACAAAATCAAAGCGTGAACTTTCGTTCGCTTCATTTGAGTTTCCTGAGGTCTTCGACTACCTTTGATGTTCAAAATCTACGCAAAAGCTCACGCCGTAGGCGCGAGTGCTTAGGCTTTTGCTTGAACATCAAAAATAGTTTTCTGAAAGTTGTCGAAGTTTCCAGGTAACTCAAGTTCGGCTTATAACACTTGGTTAAATATGTATGTCACGCGGTCCTACCGCTCGTTGCTCATAGGCTATATGGGTTGATTTTAAGTTGTTTATTTCTTGTTTTCTTGCTCAGTAGCAGAGTTATCTCCTTGCTTTGCGCTGCAAAGTTAATACATTTTGAGCAAATAGGCAAGAGTTGTTAGAGATTAGAGGTTAGGGATTAGAGATTAGAGGCGGGCGATAGTATCGCCCTGCTAAGAAACAATATGGATTAGAGAATAGAGGCAGGGAGTTAGGGGCGAGATGGTATCCTGCATAATAAACGATAAGCATACAATCTCATACGCATGGTACGATATAGGCATGGGCGAGTGCGCTGCAAAGTATTACGAAAGTATTCATATGTATCGGTTATGTTTCGCTTATGTTTCGGTTATCCTATACGCAGGTATCGATGCATGTACGGAATGTTTGTGATGTGACAAGAGAGTTCTATGGGGGGGCATATAAGGCACTTATTCGTGCATCACTCTGCAATATATTTCCAGAACGAATCGGGCAGATATACATTGTCCAAGGTTTTTGCCGCTGCAAACAACGGGGCTACTTCCGCGGAGGTATAACCTGCGATGCCACAGCTGATGGGTGTAACCAAGAATGTGAGTTCGGGGTGCTCTTTGGCAAAGGCGATAAACCTATCCACCGCTGCACGCATATTCTCCATTCCTTCCATCGTTGGAATGGCATAACTCCGCCCCTGCAAGCCTTCGCCTTGTCCCATGATTGCTCCGAACCGCCCAACAGCAAACGCCGCCGCTCCACCATAGTGCATACCACGCACATTGCTGCCAAAGACAAAGACTTCGTTGGGTTGCAATGCCGATATATACTCGGGTGTAATACGAGATGAGGTATGCGCATTGGGTTTATCCGATTGGTATGGAGATGGTTGTTCATTACCTTTTGTTGAAACAATCATCTTGTCCTCATTCCCTATCTGCTGTTCTCGCTGTCTGCCAAACAAGGCTGCCAGTTTTCTTAAAACATTCATATTGCTTATTTTTGATACATCCCTAATACATCAAACCGAACATCCAAAGGGGAATGATGTTACCCGTGGCATATTCGATGTCGTCGCGGACGATGTAACCACGCTCTACACCTTTCAGTTGTTTGCTGCCTTTGTTCTTACCGCCTACCTCAAAGGTGATACCATCCACCTCAAAGTCAGAAACGGGCGAACCGGTTACGATGTGTCCGACTTGCAGCCACATAAGGAACACCGTCTCGCGGGTGTTGCCGATATTGGGATTCTCGGTGAGGGCATACGCAAAATTCGGATTGTTGAGATATACTTTGTCTATCTTTTGCAACACCTTGATGCCGTTAGCATTGGTTCGCAACACGTTGATTAGTTGCGCCTTGTCCAGATACTCCAGATACTGTGCAAGTGTGTTGCGGTTGATGCCCAAGTCGCGCTCCAAAGCACTGAAGTTCGGCTTGAAGGGGACAGACTGTGACAGCACGTACATCAGTTTTTTGAGGTTGGTTGCCGATGCCACGTTCATATCCGCATAGTCGGGAATATCATTCTCCACCACCTGTTTGATAACGCCCTGTATGTGCAAGTCAAAGTCAGGCTCCAGCCCAAACGGAAAATTACCACGCCGCAGATACTCTTGAAACAAGGCTATCGGGCGTTCTTCCTGATGATGCCACACCACCTTGCCGTCAAGCACATCTTCCAAGCCGTAAGTCTCCAACTGCCACCCTTGTTTCATAATCAGCCATTCGCGGAACGACAACGGGGCTAAATGGTATTCCGACTTGCGGCGTGACAGGTCTGCTCCGCCACGCTCCAAATCCAAGACGGATGAACCCGTGTAGATGACTTGCAGTTGAGGTATCTGGTCGTAGATGTTTTTTATTTCGGTGGACCAGCCGTGATACTTGTGTATCTCGTCTATCAAGAGGCGTTTGCCGCCCTGCTGGTAGAACTCCAACGCCAAATCAAACAGGCGGTGCTGCGAGAAATAGAAATCGTCCGCCGTCACATACAGCGTGTCCTCTCTGCCTGTAAGCAAAATATGCTGCAGCAACATGGTCGATTTGCCCACACCGCGGGCACCCAATATGGCTATCAGATGCCCGTCCCAGTTGATTTGCCGATAGAGATAACGCACAAAGCGGGTATCCTTTGTGTCTAAAAGACGCAGCATTGTCTGCTGAAGTTGTAACATCGCGGTTTCCTTTCTTTGTTTGATTTAGCGTGGCAAAGGTACAACTTATTTCCGACATATACAAGAAATTGCTTGTTCTATTACGCAGTTTTTGCCATTTTCTGCTTTGTTGATGCCGCAGTTTGTGCAAAACAAGGCGTTATACACTGTCTCTTGTGAATCTTGCAAGGCGGCGGAAGAACTTTATGATTGGTGCTCTGCGGATGCTGACAGGCTGAAGGGATATGAGCAAGAAGAACACAACGGGAATACAGCACATCAACCAGTTGCATATCCAATCGGCATTATAGTGCACCTCGCGGAACACGGGTACACTCACAAACCTGTGATATTGGATGGCTCGCCATGCATACCACATAGCGGCAATCACCTGCTTAGCCACCACCAGCAAGGTCCATACCACGACCGCCCAGCAAACACCCTTCTGCCAGCGTGGGATACGCGGGCGCAGGGCTGCATTGGTATGAGCATAGAGATACCACAACACGGCACTGCACACCACCGGAAAAAGCCGGAACAGCCACGGGGCTGCACAGACGACACGCCGCCCTTGATAGAACGCAAACGAGTGACTGCACAAGATATAGACGCTGAAGGCTACGGCAAACACAAGCAGTGCATATCGGAATCCCTTGCCCAATGTCGGGAAATGTTCTCCGTCACGTATGATGCCCAGTGCCAGCACAGCCCACGACACCATAAGCACACAGGAGAAGAAGGTATGCCACACATCGCAGCACCACGGATGTTCCGCATAGTTGAACCACACGGCATTGTGTCCGAACAGCATCCTGCATACCGGCACAAAGAACGTGTAAACGGTCGTCCCTATAGCCGCAATCAAGGTTGCCCGTTTGAGAGTGAATTTGGAATGGATTGTTTCCATAAAAGTTTGCTATTTATATTCTCTACGAATTGCCATACCATTAAAACTCATCAGGTACCAATATCCGTTCCGCAATGCGGCGGACGGGAATGCCGCAATCGGAACCTGCCTCGTAATAGCCGTAATACTTGGGGTTGTTAAGGATAACCAGACACGTGTACTGCGGATTGTCTTCTGGGAAATACCCCACAAAAGACAACCGATGACGGAGCCTGTCATACTGCCCGTCGGTACAGACTTGTGCCGCGCCCGTCTTGCCCGCAATCTGCACTTTGTCACTTTGCACCTTGCGTATGTTCCACGGATTGATGCTCGCCGTACCAAGGTTGTTATCCCACACTACTCGGTGCAACCCCAAACGGACAGAGTCCAACCCGTTGGCAGGAACGCGCAAGTGCTGCCCCGTAGCCACACACGCATACAAATAGGCAAGTTGCACAGGCGTGATAGTGCAATGGTAGCCCATGGCATACGCCAATGTCTCGGTCTTGGCATCGTACGCACTATCTTGCGCCACGAACTCAAAGCCCCACTTGGCAAGTATCTCGGGCAGCAATGCAGGCTGCTGCTCAAACACGCGAAGCATATACTGATATACTGCCACCTGGCTGCTTGTGGCAATGGCATCGGACAGAGAGAAGGTAGCGTCACGCGGGTGTCCGTCCCGAAACAGTTGCCCGTTGTATGTAATTCCCTCACGGCACACCGTAGTGGCGGTGTCCCACCCTTGCGGCTCTACGGCGTATGCCGCCAAGAGAGCCAGCGGAGAGACGATACCATCCATCTCCCATGCCGACTGCGCATGAACGAGTGTGGAATCGGTGTCATACATCGCCACCACCGTTCCGCTGTGTGCGTCCATCAATATGCCGACGCCCCATTCGGCTTCGGTACGATTGACACGTGCCTGCACCTCTTCCGCCACTATCTGCTGCAAAGAATCCACAATGGCAACAGGGTGCTCCGTAGCAACGCCCTCCTGCTGCGTGCAGGCACTCATGCCCGCTAAAATGATTGCCCCAAGGGCAACGTGAATGATTGAAAGTCTCATATTATTCTATTTGGTTTATATTACATTTGTCGTCCCATATATATAATGCAGAAAAGGCAAAAAACTATCACCTACAAACAAGAAAAAATGCATTTTCTTTGTAACGGTGTGATTAACAACACTATAAAAATGAACCTGTTTCCATAAAATTAAGACCAAAACTTTCAAAACACACAAAACCTGTTGTGCGCAACATGCGCACAAGACATCTTCGTTCTCCGCTAATCACCGCCAATAAACCGTTAATACATTATCGGGTATAGTTTTCCATTAAAGCCATGCATCACCATGCAACATTGATAAACATATAATTACCCATTGAATTAACCACAAATTGCATCGGGGATAATCCTCCGTTAATCACCATTGTATATTCAAATAATCGTTTATATCTTTGCAAAAGATTTAACATCGAGTGTGGAGCAAGACCGAAA
>CAKUUM010000032.1 GCA_934692905.1 uncultured Bacteroidales bacterium | reverse complement strand
GGGCTTGGGGGAGTCTGGATTTTCTCCTCTATATTGCGTTTGCCCGACTTATAGTAAGCGAGTGTGGCGGAGAATTGCTCCAGCAATATCCGCTCCACCTCCCCCTGCGCAAATTGGCGCATACCGTTGGTTATGAGCGAACAGAGACCCATATTGAATATCATCATGTGGTCGAAAAAGGCGACGGCATCCTCGTCGGAGAGGTGATAGTCGGTTTGATATTGTTTTGTCATAATCTTGGATAACTCTTGGAAGGGGACCAGTTTGCTACCCCTCCAGTGGATGAATTTGTAGAGGTTGGGTTCGTTTTGCGCAAAGCCGACGATGCACATGCCCATACGCTTGGCAGCGGGCCCTCCGTCTGTGGCGTCGCGGGCGATACGTACACGCTCGGCGAACTGCCGCGAGACCTCCTCGCGGACGGCGTCGGTGAGTTCCTCCATGTTGCGGAAAGCCGTGAAGAGGGGTCGCGACGAACAACCGAGATATGCGCCGAGGTCACGGGCATTGATGCTGTCGGGTCCCTGCTCGCGCACCATATTAATGGCGGCTCCGATAATCATCTCGCGGGTAAACTGAACCTTTCTGGGCATGACGATAATTATGAATTAAGAATTACAAATTATGAATTAATGCTTTGTATATCTATAGTTTATATACATCACATCTGTTGTATAACCAGTGTTATATAACAAATGTTGCGCAAAAGTACTGCTAATTTCCGATATGGCAAAACAAAGTGCCGTATTTCGTGAAATTGCAACTTCGACTTGGCAATTGCAACGGAAGCACAACCTCGCGGCAAGGTCGGCGCAATCACATACTAACCACATACTAATCACATACTAATCACATACACTTACCCCGACAAGAACCCGACAAACAATGCGCAATTCTCAATGCGTAATGCGCAATGACTATTGGGGAGTGCCTGAGAAATAAACGGACGGCGATGCTGTATTCACAGCCATTATTCGTAAAATCAGAGATGAAAATGATGAGTTTTGCGTTCCGATTTGGCGATATGAGAAAAAAACAGTAATTTTGCGACTTGAACAGGAAGCCGGTTATGGCAGGACGGAAAGCTAGCTACGGCTGATGAGGAAGCCCTTGCGGGCGGATGAGAATTGGAAATTGTGTAACTTTATAAACAATAGAATTATGTCAAAAGTAACCGTTGTGGGCGCAGGTAACGTAGGTGCTACGTGCGCTAATGTGTTGGCTGTGAAGAAAGTAGCCAGCGAAGTTGTATTGATTGATATCAAAGAAGGCGTTGCAGAAGGCAAGGCTATGGATATTATGCAGACGGCTCAACTGCTGGGTTTCGACACAGTGGTTAAGGGCGTTACCAACGACTATGCACAGACTGCAAACTCTGACGTGGTTGTTATCACCAGCGGTCTGCCCCGTAAACCGGGTATGACCCGCGAGGAACTGATTGGCGTGAACGCAGGTATCGTAAAGAGCGTGGCAAAGCAAGTGCTGACCTACTCGCCAAACGCTATCCTCATCGTAGTTTCCAACCCGATGGATACAATGGCTTACCTGACACTGAAGTCCCTCGGTTTGCCGCGTAACCGCGTCATCGGTATGGGTGGTGCACTGGACAGCAGCCGCTTCAAATACTTCCTGAGCCAGAAACTGGGTTGCAATGCCAACGAGGTAGAAGGCTTCGTAATCGGCGGTCACGGCGACACGACCATGATTCCTATGGCACGTTTTGCTACGTACAAAGGTATGCCTATCCTGAACTTCATGAGCGAGGCTGAACTCGACGAGGTAGTTCACAGCACGATGGTGGGCGGTGCCACCCTGACCGGTCTGCTGGGTACGAGCGCATGGATGGCTCCGGGTGCCAGCGCAGCCAGCGTAGTGGACAGCATCATCAACGACCAGAAGAAGATGATTCCTTGCTCGGCTTACCTCGACGGCGAGTACGGATACAAAGACATCACCATCGGCGTGCCCTGTATCATCGGCAAGAACGGTATCGAGAAGATTGTCGAGTTGCCGCTCAACGACAAGGAGAAAGAGTTGTATGCTGCCAGCGAGGCTGCCGTGGCAAAGACTACCGGTGTTCTTCACGAGATTAATGCTATCTAAAGGATAATCGCAACAGACGGCTAATGCCGTGCTGTCACGAATTACCTATTAAAAGACGACAGGGACTGCTCCTCAAGGCGGTCTCTGTTGTTTTATCTATTGACGACGCGAACCGCATTGCCCACCAGCCGCAGACGAGGGTGTCCGCGCCCCCGAAGCGGCAGTCAATGCCATGTTTGATAAATGAGGCTTGTTTAGATGGGGAAAATGTTGTACCTTTGCAGTCGGAAACTGCATAGAAAACCATTATGGAGTCATCTACAACCCATTACGTTTATCAGGATGCCACGATAGAGTTTGTGACCGTGGCTGTTCAGGTGTGCCTGTTTATGGAGCACGCGGAAGAGCACGAAAGAGCCGATTTCATCGACAAAATTCTCTGTCTGTTGCCGCTGCTGTACCTCAAGGCACGTCTTCTTCGCCGCCCCGAACAGCAGATGGACGGCTATCCGCAGCAGTTTGTGACAGAAGAAGACTATAACAGCATCCGCGGGTCGGTGGCAGGTTTGCTGGGCAGCGATGACGCCTATCTGGAGGTGTATATGGAGGATATGCGGTACTCCGACGAGCCGATTACGGCGTACATATCCGAGGATTTGGCGGATATTTATCAGGAAGTGAAGGACTTGGCATTCAACTACCAGACCGCCGACGAGCGCGTGATGAATGATGCGCTGCTGGCATGTCTGGAGGCATTTGAGCAGCATTGGGGGCAGAAAGTGGTGAATGTGCTTCGTCCGTTGCACGCATTATCGTTAGCAGCCGATGAGTAGCCTACGCAAGAATACGTACCTCCACCACATCACCAAGGAGGAGATACAGGCGATGCCGCTGGCACAGTTTGAAGGCGAGGTGATAGTGGTGGACGAACCGACGAAAATCCATGATTCCATCGAGTATCTGAAACGGCAGACCATCATAGGCGTGGACACGGAAGCACGCCCGTCGTTCACGCGCGGGGTGCACTACCCGACCGCGCTGGTGCAGATAGCCACCGAGGAGCGCTGCTACCTGTTCCGATTGACACACATAGGCATGCCGCGCGAGTTGGCGGATATATTCGCCAACCCTGATATATGCAAGGTGGGGTTGGCTTTCCGCGATGACATCAAAGGGTTGCGCAGGCGACGCGACTTCACGCCGGCAAACTGCGTGGAGATACAGGCACTGGTGTGGAAATACGGCATCATGGAGTTGGGGTTGCAGAAGATATTTGCCATTATGTACGGACGCAGGATATCCAAATCGCAGCAACTGACGAACTGGGAGAACAACCACCTCAGTCCCGACCAGGCACGCTATGCCTCCACCGACGCATGGGCTACGCTGCTGATATACAAGCATCTGACGGAGACAGAGCCCCTGCCGAAAGAAGAAGCCGAGGCACTGCGGCACGCCGAGATGGAGGCTCAGTTGATACACCAACAGGAGATATTGGCCCAACGACAACAATCACAGCATGACAACCATACAACTTAAAACTCACAAAGAGGAGTCACTTCTGCGTTTCCACCCCTGGGTATTCTCGGGGGCTATACATCGTGTCTTACTTGACAAAGACTATCCACACAGCGAGCCGCAAGAAGGAGAAACAGTGAAAGTGGTCGATTCCAACGGCCGCACGCTGGGCGTGGGGCATTATCAGGTGGGATCAATTGCGGTGCGTATGCTGGCATTCGGCGCAGAGCAGTTGCCCAAAGATTTCTGGCAGGAGCGTATCGCGGCTGCATACCGGTTGCGGAAAGATATAGAGTTGATTAGCGAGACCAACAACACCTACCGCCTTGTGCACGGCGAGGGGGATTTTCTGCCAGGGCTGGTGGTGGATGTGTATGCGGATACGGCAGTGGTTCAAGCCCATTCCATCGGCATGCACTGCCATCGCGAGGAGATAGCCGAGGCGATTGTGCAAGTGGTGGAAGAGGTGAAGAATGTCTATTACAAATCCGCCGATACGCTGCCGTTCAAAGCACAAATTGAAGGCGATAAAACAGGCTATCTGATACACGACGAAAAGCCGATGAAATCGTCAGAAAGTGTCGATTCGGACGATGATTTCTGGGCACTGGAGAACGGACTGCAGTTCCGCATAGACTGGCTACGCGGGCAGAAGACTGGATTCTTTGTGGACCAACGTGAGAACCGTGCCCTGTTGGAACGCTATGCACGCGGGCGCGATGTGCTGAATATGTTTTGTTACACAGGGGGATTCTCGGTGTATGCGCTGCGCGGCGGAGCACACAAAGTACACTCGGTGGACGTGAGTGAGAAAGCCGTTGAACTGGTGCGTTGCAATGTGGGCAAGAACTTCTCCGAGGGGGCTCCGCATGAGGCGTTTGCACAAGAGGCTTTTCAATATATGGCGGACATAAAGGACAAATACGACTTGATTATCCTTGACCCGCCCGCTTTCGCCAAACACAGAGACGCAATCAAAAACGCATTGCGCGGCTATCAGCGGCTGAATGCAAAAGCAATAGAGTGTATACGCAAAGGAGGGATTATATTCACTTTCTCTTGTTCGCAGGCGATAGACAAAGAGATGTTCCGTTTAGCCGTATTTTCGGCTGCGGCACAAGTGGGCAGGCGTGTACGCATCCTGCACCAACTGCACCAGCCACAGGATCACCCTATCAACATCTACCACCCCGAAGGGGAATACCTGAAGGGACTTGTACTGCAAGTAGAGTAGCCTATTCCGATTGTTTCATACCATTTTGCACCAATTCCCTGACATGCGCCATGGCGGCATTCGGGTCAATTTGTGAGGTCATGGGGTCGATGAAATCGGACAAATCTATCGGTTTTCCGATGTGCATGCAGAGGTGTGCGCGGGGACGGACATAGTACGTGTCACGAGGCATGGCATCATAAAAACCCGTGAGCGAGATGGGTATGATTGGTAAGTGCAAATCCAATGCAACCTGAAAGGCTCCCCGCTTGAAACGCCCCATTTCACCGGTTTTAGTACGCGTGCCTTCGGGGAAGATGACCGTTGAGACACCATTCTGCAACTCCGCCTCAATCTCCTTGATACTACGAAGCGCCGCCACAGGATTGGCACGGTCCACAAAGATATGCCCCGCCACCTTGCAAGCAAATCCCACGAAAGGAACACGGCGTAACTCCTTCTTCATCAGCCATTTGAAGTTGGCTGGCAGCCAACCGTAGATAGCAAAGACATCCAGAAAAGACTGGTGGTTGCTGACAAAGACATAAGACTGCCCCTTCCTGATATTCTCCTGCCCCGTGACCTTGATGGGCACCAAGAGGAGCCGGATGATGCTGCGCGACCAGAAAACCTGCACGGCGTGCGGGAAAGCACCGTTCTTCCACGGGAAGCAGATGACGGTGACGAGGGCGGTGAAAAGGGTGATAACGAGTATCAGCGGTATGGCAATCAGATACTGATAGATGATGTACAGGTACTTCATAGGCGATTAGAGTTTCATCATAAAGCCACGGTAGAGGGCGCAGATACGGCGAATCTCGTCCCACGTCTCCTCGGGCAACTTGGTTCCGACGATTTCAACGACACGTCCGGCAGCAATAGTGCCGATTTCACCGCAACGGCGGAGGTCAAATCCGTCGGACAGAGCATGGAGAAATCCGCCTGCGTAGAGGTCACCGGCACCGGTGGAATCGAGGCAAGCCGTGGTGATGGCACCGATATGATAGCGTTGGCTGCCCTGTTGGACATAGGAGCCGCGCTTGCCGACTTTGACGACAGCAATGTCGCACTGCTCGGCAATCTTCGCCACAGACTCTTCGGGGTTGAGGTGGGTGTAGGCAAAAGACTCGTCCTCGTTGGCAAAGACGATGTCCACGTATTGGCGAATCATCTCTTTGAGGAAGAGGTGGCTCTCGTTGACCACGTTATAACTTGCCAAATCGAGCGAGACCATGCAGCCCTGCTCCTTGGCGGTGCGGAGCGCCTTCTCGATGAGGGCGTGGTCCTGAACCATGTAGCCTTCGATGTGGAAAATGTCGTAGCCAGTGAAGGCTTCTTTGCGGATGTCGTCGGCCGTGAGGTCCGCCGAGGCTCCGAGGTAGGTGCACATGGTGCGCTCGCCGTCGGGGGTGATGAGCACGATGCAGCATCCGGACATGAGGGAAGAGGTGAGGAGGAGGGGTTTGACGCCGTTTTTGACGAGGTCCTCGCGGTAGAAATCGCCGACTTCATCGTTGCCGACCTTGCCAATGAAAGCGGCTTTTCCGCCCAGTTGGGCAATGGTGGAGACGGTGTTGGACGAACTGCCGCCCGTGACGAGGTGTTTGCGGACCGATATGAAACGGGTCTGGATGTCCTCCGCCTGCTTCATATCGATGAGGTTCATACTACCTTTCGGGAAACCGATTTCGCGGAGGTCATCCTCGGATACCTGCAGCAAAATGTCCGTCAGGGCGTTGCCTAAGCCTAATACTTTTCTCATTTTTATATAGGTTATCGACTAAAAAACGGGGCTTGTGCGCCCCTTTCTCCAAAAATTTCTGCAAAGATAGTGATTTTTTTCGGTAAAAAATTTGCCATATCAAAAAAAAGCAGTAATTTTGCAGCCGCAATTGAGGGAGGGTAACCTCGTGAAGTTGCGGGAAATAATGCTTCCTTAGCTCAGTCGGTTAGAGCATCTGACTGTTAATCAGGGGGTCCTAGGTTCAAGTCCTAGAGGGAGCGCAAGTGTGACGGCAAAGAGGCTGTCACACTTTTTTTTTGAAAAAAATACGCAGTATTGCAGATGTGGGTGAATTGTTGTACCTTTGCACAATTTTAGAGATAATAAGGTGTAGATAACTAACAACGATACAATAATACTAAAAACGACGAAGGAATGGGACTTTTTTCATTCACACAAGAGATTGCTATTGACTTGGGAACAGCCAATACTATTATCATTTGTGACGATAAGGTGGTGGTGGACGAGCCGTCGGTGGTCGCTATCAACACAGCGGACAATAAGATGGTTGCCGTGGGACGCAAAGCCCAGCAGATGATTGGTAAAGGCGGTGCGCTGATACGCACGATTCGTCCGTTGCGCGAAGGCGTGATAGCCGATTTCTATGCCTGCGAGATGATGATTCGCGGTATGATAAAAATGATACCGAAGCAGAACAAACTGTTCACACCGAGCATTCGTATGGTGGTTTGTATTCCGTCGGGCAGTACCGAAGTGGAGATACGTGCCGTGCGCGATAGTTCGGAGCACGCAGGCGGACGCGATGTGTATATGATATACGAGCCGATGGCTGCGGCAATAGGTATGGGCATTGATGTGGAGAGTCCTGAGGGCTGCATGGTGGTGGATATAGGTGGCGGTACGACAGAGATTGCGGTGATTTCACTCGGTGGAATCGTGGCAAACAAGTCCATCAAGACGGCAGGCAACGACCTCAATTTGGATATTATGGAGTATATGAGCCGTATGCACAACCTGAAAATTGACGAGCCTACGGCAGAACGCATAAAGATAGCAGTGGGTTCGGCATTGCCTGAACTGGAGGACGCGCCGGAAGACTATGTGGTGATAGGTCCGAACAAGGTGACAGCATTGCCGATGAACGTGCCCGTCAGTTACCAGGAGATAGCACATTGTCTGGAGAAGAGCATTGCGAAGATAGAGAACGCCGTGCTGCAAGCACTGGAGGCGACACCGCCCGAGTTGTACGCCGACATCGTCAAACGCGGGATATACCTAACCGGCGGTGGTGCCCTGCTACACGGGCTGAGCAAACGACTGAGCGACAAGATAACCATTCCGTTCCACGTAGCCGAAGACCCGCTGCACGCCGTGGCAAGAGGTACAGGCATAGCACTGAAGAATGTAAATAATTTCGGATTCCTGATTCGATAAATGAGAAACCTGCTACAGTTTCTGACACGTTATAGCAACTTCCTAATATGCATCATATTGGAAGTTGTTGCGTTTATACTGATAGTGACCACGCACGGCTATCAGCAAAGCGCGGTATGGTCGTCGGCAAACAGAGTGGTGGCAGGCATACAGGAAGTGAACAGTACGATAGGGGACTACTTTCATCTACGCTCGGAGAATGAGCAGTTGGCAGAGGAGAATGCCCTACTGCGCAGTATGCTGGCCGAGCAAGCCAATGAGATGGAAAGGGCGGTGGAGCGCGACAGCCAGTATGTGTATGCACATCTGGATATGGAATATATGCCTGCCAAAGTGATAGGCATGAGCACCAACAAACAGCATAACTACCTGACAATCAACAAGGGAACACGTGATGGCATTGCCGTGGATATGGGTGTGATATGCCGTGATGGCGTGGTGGGGATAGTGAGTGCTGTGAGTGAGAAGTATGCCTTGGTGGTGCCACTGATACATACGCAGATGAATGTGAGTTGCGAACTCAAGAAAAACGGATATGCGGGCGGCACACAATGGAACGGGCGCAACTACAGGCATGTGCAGATGACTGATATTTCGCGTCATGTCGCTGTGAATGAGGGAGATACGGCGGTGACAAGCGGATTGACACCCGTGTTCCCCGAGGGGATTATGATTGGTGTGGTGGAAAAGACCGAGTTGGGTGACGGCGACAACTATCACCGCACGACACTGAGGTTGAGCACGGATTACAGGGCACTGAAATATGTGCAGGTGATTCATAACCGGGCTTCGGGTTTGAACAGAAACGCAGAAAGTGAGACGCTATGGAGTGGATTAGGCAAATAGGACGATTGGTGCTGCTGTTGGCGTTGCAGGTGTTGCTGTTCAATCACTTGCAGATAGCATGGTTGGGGTTCCCGATGGTGTACGTGCTGTTCCTCATCAACCTGCCTGCGCAGTTGCCGCGGTGGGGAGAGATGCTAATAGGCTTTGCGGTCGGGTTGCTGATGGATGTGTGGTTCAATTCGCTGGGTGTGCACATCGCTGCCTGCGTGGCGGTTGGTTTTCTGCGTCCGTTGCTATTGGGGAATCTAGTGCAGGAGATTGAGCGCGTGAAAGACAATGTTTGCAGCCGCAGCATCGGCCGTGTGGAGTATATCAAATGTGCTGTGATATTAGTAGTTATCCACCATTTCATCATGTTCGCGTTGGAAGCATGGAGCCTGCAAAACTGGTGGATAGTGCTGCTGCAAACCATAGTGAGCAGTATGATGACACTGACGGTGATATTGGGGTATGACTTCCTGAGGAAATAAGAATGCTCAACGACCCTTTTTATAAGCGCAAGTATGTGATAGGCGGCATTGCGGTGGCAGTGGTGCTGGTGTATATTGTGCGCCTGTTTTTCCTGCAGGTGATTGACCAGTCCACCCAAGAAAAGGCAGAAAACAACGCCCAGTTGCGGCAGGTGATATATCCGTCGCGGGGATTGATATACGATAGGAACGGCGAGTTGCTGGTTGCTAACCAACCCATTTACGAGGTGGCATTGGTGGTGAAAGAGATGGGGCAGGATTTTGACACGTTGGGCTTCTGCACAGCCCTGCATATTGACAGGGAAGCGTTTGAGGCACGTATGCACGAGATGACAGATCACCGTAAGAATCGTGGGTATTCCCGATTCACGCCGCAGGTATTCATGGAACAACTGGACAAGGAGGAGGTGGCTCAACTGCAACAAGAGCAGTATAAATATGCAGGAGTCAGTATCCGCTGCCGTACGCTGCGCGACTACACTTATCCTATTGCGTCACACGTGCTGGGAAGTGTGGGCGAGGTGAATCAAAACGACCTTGAGCGCGACAGATATTATGCTGTCGGCGACTATGCAGGACGCGATGGAATCGAGCGAACCTATGAAAAACAGTTGCGTGGAGACAAGGGGGTGCAGATACTGATGCGTGACTCGCGAGGGAGGATACAAGGACCATATAAGGAGGGTAGCCTGGACCATGAGGCAAAGGCAGGTACTGATTTGTACCTTAGTATTGACCGCAAAGCGCAACAATTGGCAGAGGAATTGCTGCGTGGCAAAGTGGGGAGCGTAGTTGCCATTGAGCCAAAGACAGGGGAAATCCTTGTGATGGCAAGTGCCCCAAACTGGAACCCCGGCACTCTGGTGGGCAAAGAGCGTTCTGCCAATTACCAGCAATTGGCATCTGACCCGAACAAACCATTGATAAACCGCGCGACACAGGCGCAGTATTCACCGGGGTCGACATTCAAAACATTGCAGGCATTGGTGGGGTTGCAAGAGAAAACCATCACCCCGTGGACGCTGTATCCGTGCAATGGGAAACAGTCATCGCCTATCAAGTGTACACATAGCCATGGTAGTCCTGTTGATTTGGAGGAGGGCATTGAGCAGAGTTGCAATCCATACTTCTGGGCGATGTTCCGCGACTTGCTGCAACGTGACGGGTATGCCGATGGAAACGTGCTTTTTAAGCAAAACTACACCACTTGGCGCAATGATATTTTGAGTTTCGGATTAGGGCAACGGTTCGAGGATACCGATGTCAGTGAGCAGGCTGCAGGATATGTACCCACCGTGGAACTATATAATAAGATATATGGCTCCAAGGGGTGGAAGGCTATAACCATTCGCTCTTTGGCTATCGGGCAGGGAGAGATATTGGTGACGCCCTTGCAACTGGCCAACCAAGCAGCAGCTATAGCCAATAAAGGGTACTATATCACCCCTCACCTGAATAGAAACGACTCGATGAAGTCGCGCATACATACCACTTCGGTGGATTCTGCATACTTCAATGTGGTGCAGACAGGTATGGCGCGTGTGATGAGCAATGGTACAGGCAGGTGGTACAATGTGGAGGACTTGCAGATGTGCGGCAAAACGGGTACTGTGGAGAATGTGCATGGTAAGGATCACGCCCTGTTCATCGGCTTTGCGCCCAAGGATAATCCGCAAATTGCCATTGCCGTGGCAGTGGAGAATGCTGGCTTCGGTGCTACATGGGCATGCCCTATCGGAAGCCTCATTATGGAGCAGTATTTGACCGATGAAATCGGGCGAAAGTCCTTGTATGAGCGTATTGCAAATGCCAATTTGATAGACACATATGAGTAAGAATCGGAGTATCATATCGGGCATTGACTGGTGGACAATACTATTGTTCCTCGTGATTGCGCTATTTGGTTGGATGAACATCTACGGTGCAGGCTATTCGTTTGACCAAACGAGCATTTGGGACTTCTCCAACCGCGCAGGTAAGCAATTAGTGTGGTTGGCAACGGCACTGGTATTAGGCGTGGTGGTAATGATGATAGACGAGAAGACATACGATGTACTCGCCTATATCTTATATGGTGCAATGCTTATTTTATTGGTAATCACGCCATTGCTTGCACATAATGTAAAAGGTTCTTACTCATGGATTACACTTGGTCCTATCAGTCTGCAGCCAGCCGAGTTTGCCAAATGTGTCACAGCGTTAGCCGTGGCAAAATACATGGGGCGCTATGAGTACCGATTGCGAGATTGGCGCGATTTAATCGTACCTTTGGCACTGATTGGGGTACCTATGGCGATTATTATGGTGGCACAGCGAGAGACCGGTTCGGCGTTAGTCTTCCTATCGTTCTTGCTGGTTTTCTATCGTCAAGGGATGTCGGGGTATGTGCTGCTGTTCGGTGTTGTGAGCGTGGTATTGTTCCTTATAGTGATATATTGGGGTGGCATATCTCTTCCGTTGGGTGCAGGCAATGTGGGCGGTTTGGTAAGCACATTACTGATAGAAACCATCGTTCTGGGACTCCTATTAGTAAAGGAAAAAAACATTAGAGCCACCATCTTTGTAGCCGGCGGCGTGCTACTCATATATGGAGTAAGCGCACTGCTGTGCATTTGGTTTCCGATAGACTTCAAGTGGGTAGGAATCATTAGTTTAGCCTACACAGCAGGCTATTTGATAGTAGTTGCATTGTTGACCCGGCATAGCAAACTATGGTGGTTAATCGGGTTTACATTGGTGGAGTTGGCACTTTGCCAAGGGTGCGACTTTGCTTTTCAGAAGATTTTGCAGCCCCACCAGCGTACCCGTATTGAGGTTTTGCTGGGTATGAAAGATGACCCAACAGGCGCTGGTTACAATGTGAATCAGTCGCTTATCGCAATTGGGTCCGGGCAATTTTCGGGAAAAGGTTACCTGAAAGGTACACAAACCAAACTGCGGTTCGTACCTGAACAGGACACCGACTTTATTTTCTGTACAGTGGGTGAAGAGTGGGGCTTTGTTGGTTCGGCGGGGCTGCTATTGCTCTATCTGGCACTGATACTTAGAATTATATATCTTGCTGAAAGACAGAGAGATAAGTTTAGTATGCTATATGCTTATGCGGTGGCAAGTATCCTTACCTTTCACGTAACCATCAATATTGGCATGGTCTTGGGGTTATTGCCTGTGATAGGTATTCCCCTACCCTTTTTCAGTTATGGAGGGTCGTCGTTATGGGGATTCACGTTACTACTCGCCATTCTGCTGCGATTAGATGCCGCGCGTGTAAATAAACTGCAATAGACATGGCAGAACACAACACCATAGGGCAACAGGGCGAGAAAATAGCCGCTGAAATCATGCGCAAAAAGGGCTTCCATGTGGTAGAAACCAATTGGCGTTTCGGCCATTTGGAGATGGATATTATCGCTACCAACAGGAAAGAGATAGCTTTTGTTGAGGTGAAGACACGTACGTCCACCTTTGGCAACAAGCGTCCTGAAGAGTATGTGGACTTGACAAAAAAGAAACGTATGACAGCGGCTGCCAATGCGTATATAAAGATGAATGGCATAGAACTTGCACCGCGTTTTGATGTGATAGGTATTCTGATGAATGCTGACACGCACGAGGTAGAAAACGTAAACCACATCGAAGATGCCTTTCAGCCTCCTATGCGGACAATCGGCAGGAATAGTTTCAATGGACAAAACCGTTGGCATCATAGAAGAAATACCATACAATAGACATCTAATAGATTGATTATATGGAGTTTGTATATGACATAATCGTTGTGGGAGCAGGGCATGCAGGCTGTGAAGCCGCCAGTGCCGCTGCGCGTATGGGCAGTAAGACGCTACTCATCACAATGGATATGAACAGGATAGGGCAGATGAGTTGCAATCCTGCTGTGGGCGGAATAGCCAAAGGACAGATAGTCAGAGAGATAGATGCATTAGGAGGACAGATGGGCATCGTAACCGACAAGAGTGCCATACAATTCCGTATGCTAAACCGCAGCAAGGGTCCTGCCATGTGGAGTCCGCGCAGTCAGAGTGACAGAAAACGCTTCATTGAGGAATGGGTTGAGCGGCTGACCGGTACAGACGACCTGCAGATATGGCAGGACGTTGTAACAGAACTCGTTATAAACAAAGGTGCCGTCTGCGGAGTAAAGACCGCCCTCGGCATTGAGATGAGCGCAAAGGCAGTGATACTGACCAACGGCACCTTCCTCAATGGTCTGCTGCATTTCGGCAAAGCGCAAATAGCAGGCGGACGCATATCCGAACCTGCCAGTTATGGGCTCACCGAACAACTGCGCCAAATGGGTTTCATCACATCACGCATGAAGACCGGCACCCCTGCCCGTATCGACAAACGCAGCATCAACTTCAGTGAGATGGTAGAGCAAGTAGGCGACAACGACGGGCACCACTTCTCATACTTGGACAGTGTACAGAGGCAACTGAAGCAGATGAGTTGCTGGATAACCTATACCAACCCAGCCACGCACGAGGTACTGCGCAACGGACTGAAAGACTCCCCCCTATACAACGGACAAATCAAAAGTATCGGTCCGCGTTATTGCCCTAGCATTGAGACCAAGATTGTCACTTTCGCCGACAAAGATGCCCACCAGATATTCTTAGAGCCCGAGGGAGTGGACTCCAATGAATACTATATCAACGGCTTTTCCTCATCACTCCCGTGGCAAATCCAATGGGCTGCACTGCGCACCATCAAAGGTCTTGAGAATGTGGTCATGTACCGCCCCGGGTATGCCATTGAGTATGACTTTTTCGACCCCACCCAACTCAAGCACACATTGGAGACCAAGTTGATAAAGAACCTCTTCTTTGCAGGTCAAATCAATGGCACCACTGGCTACGAAGAGGCGGCAGGTCAAGGCATCGTAGCAGGCATCAATGCCCACCAGAACGTGACAGGCGGCATACCATTCACCATGGGCAGAAACGAGAGTTATATCGGCGTACTTATCGATGACCTCGTAGGCAAAGGCGTAGATGAACCCTACCGCATGTTCACATCTCGCGCAGAATATCGTATTTTGCTCCGCCAAGACAATGCCGATACGCGGCTCACCGAACGCAGTTACCGATTAGGTCTCGCTAATAGCGAGCGCATGCACCTCTTGCAGCGGAAGCAGGAAGCGGAGCAATTCCTCACCGAGATGCTGCGCACCACCCCCATCCACGCCAAAGACATCAATGCTTTTCTCAACCGAATGGGCTACCCCGACCTGCAGCAAGGGTGCAAACTGGCAGACCTCATTCTGCGCCCCAACATCACCATTGCAGGACTGGCAGAGGTAGTGCCCGAACTACAAGCCGCTATTGATAAGGTAATGCGCGTACGCGACGAAGTAATCGAAAGCACCGAAATCAACATCAAATATCAAGGCTACATTGAACGAGAGTGCATAGCAGCCGACAAACTGCAGCGACTGGATAGCATACGCATACCCCATGACTTCGATTACAACAGACTGCAATCCCTCAGCACTGAAGCCCGGCAGAAACTAACCAAGATACAACCCTTAACTATTGGCGAAGCAAGTCGAATACCGGGCGTCAGCCCCAACGATATTAGTGTACTATTAGTCATGATGGGACGATAAACAAACCAGTCAATAAATGTTCCACGTGAAACAATGCCACCCGTTAGTATCAATAAATCAATCAGATAACTTACAACTACCTATATAGAAAACCAATAACAAATCATATTATGACAGCAAAAGAAGTAATTGCAAACATCCGAAATGTGCCCGACTTTCCCGTGAAGGGCATCATGTTCAAAGACCTCACCACTGTATTCCAACGGCCGGAATGCCTGCGCTGGATGCGCGACGAGATTGTGAATCAGTATCGCAACTGCGGCATCACCAAGGTGGTCGGCATTGAGTCTCGCGGATTCATCTTAGCACCTGCCGTTGCCATCGAACTGGGCGCAGGCTTCGTCCCCGTGCGCAAGCCTGGCAAACTGCCTTCGGACACCTACGAGGTCAGTTATGCCAAGGAGTATGGCGTTGACAAAATCCAAATGCACAAAGACGCACTCACCGCAGACGACATTGTCCTCCTACACGATGACCTTCTCGCTACCGGCGGTTCTATGGCAGCGGCCTTGGAGTTGGTTCGCAAGTTCGGGGTTAAGAAAGTCTATATCAATTTTGTGGTAGAATTGACCGCATTAGACGGTAGAAAGCAGTTAGACACCAATGTCGAGGTCAGCAGCCTGTTGAAGTGCTAAATCACCTTCACAAGTATTTCCATTGTGGACAATTATTTGTCTATTTCGCTTGAATTAGACGAAAGCGATGTGGACAAATTGCATGAATAAGGCAACAACCGTGACCCGGAACGACGAACACATACGGCAAATACTCCAGCGCATACCCGAGAAGCCAGGCGTGTACCAATACCTCAACGAGGTAGGGGAGGTCATCTATGTGGGCAAGGCGAAAAATCTGCACCGCCGTGTGAGCAGTTACTTTCACAAAGAGCAAGACCGCTTCAAAACCAAGCAACTCGTCAAGAACATCGCCGACATACGCTATGTCGTCGTCGATAGCGAGCAGGATGCTTTTCTGCTTGAAAACAACCTCATCAAGAAGTACCAGCCGCACTACAACATCCTCCTTAAAGACGGCAAGAGTTACCCCAGCATCTGCATCACCAAAGAAGAATTCCCCCGCATCTTCAAGACGCGCCATATCGTGAAAGGTGCCGGTGAATACTACGGTCCCTACAGTTTCGGCTACACCCTCGACCTTGTCATCGAGTTGATACACCGGCTCTACCCCATCCGCACCTGCAACACCTACATGACCAAGCGGGGTGTGGACGAGGGCAAATACAAGGTCTGTCTCAAGTACCACCTCGGCACCTGTTGCGGTATCTGCGAAAACAAGATTGCCCCCGTCAAATACAGGCAATATGTGGACGCCGCACGTCAAATCATAAAAGGCGATGCCCACGAGATAAGCCGCCAGATGGAAGCGGAAATGATGGAGTTGTCTGCACAGATGCGCTACGAAGAAGCCGCTGAAATCAAGGAAAAGTACGACCTCCTCGAGCATTTCAAGAGCAAAACCGTCATCACCAACTCCACCGCGGGCGACGTGGATGTCTTCGGCTACGATGAAATGGGGCAAAACGTCTATATCTCCATGCTGCACGTCCACAAGGGCAGTATCGTCCAGGGGCAGACCATCGAGTACAAAAAGCAGTTGGACGAGCCCCGCGAGGAGATACTCGCCCTCGGCATCTGGGAACTGCGCGAGCAGTTGGGCAGCACCACCCGGGATGTCATCGTCCCGTTCATTCCTGACATAACTGACGAAAACCTCCACATCAACATCGCTCTCGGAGGCGACAAGAAGAAGTTGCTCGACCTTGCCATGCAGAATGTCAGCCAATACAAGCACGACCGCCTCAAGCAGGACGACAAACTCAACCCCGACCAGCGTGCCGTACGCATCCTCACTTCCCTCCAGCAACTCCTCGGGCTCCCCACCCTACCCTTGTGGATTGACAGTTTCGACAACTCCAACATCCAGGGCACCGATGCCGTCGCGGGCTGCGTCGTGTTCCGAAAGGCGCGCCCTTGCAAGAGCGACTACAAGCGTTTCGAAATCAAGACCGTCATCGGGGCAGACGACTACGCCAGCATGCGCGAGGTAGTGCGTCGTCGCTATGCACGTCTGGTCGAAGAGGGCAGCCCCCTGCCCGACCTCATCATCGCCGACGGGGGCATCGGGCAGATGCACGCCATACGCGAGGCGGTGGAAGACCAACTCGGACTGCACATCCCCATCGCCGGACTCAAGAAAGACGACAAGCACCGCACCAATGTCCTGCTCTACGGCTTCCCGCCCAAGGAGTTCGGCATGAAGGTCACCGACGAACTCTTCCGTCTCATGGTCGAAATACAGGACGAGGTGCACCGGTTTGCCATCACCTACCACAAAAAACGCCGCAGCAAGTCACAAACACGCAGCGAACTCGATGATATTCAAGGAGTTGGACCTGTCACCAAACAAAAGATACTACGCCAATACGGCAGTGTAGCCCGCGCTAAAGCAGCCGAATTGGACGACCTGCGCAAAACGCTCGGAACTCACACTGGTTCAATAGTTTACGAGCATTTTCACGGCAAAATATCGCGCTGAGAATCGAATATTTTCTACCATCATGTGCAACTATACAATAAATTTGACCCCTAATGGAGGGCTAACGCTCACCAACGACTGCGGGCAGTCCGTGCCTGCCACCGACATACTCCGCCAATGTTCCACGCGCCGCGTCTTCGCATTCTGCGGCAAGATGGGTGTGGGCAAGACGACCTTCATCCGTCAACTCTGTGCGGAACTCGGCACCGACGACATCGTCAACAGCCCCACTTTCGCCTTGGTCAATGTTTACGATGTGCAGGGCGACGTGCCGCAGGTCTATCATTTCGATTGCTACCGCCTCAAGGACATCCGCGAAGCCATGGACTTCGGCGCGGAGGACTACCTCTATTCGGGCAACTATTGTTTCATCGAGTGGCCCGAGATGCTCGAGTCCCTCCTGCCCGACGACACCGTCTGGGTCTATCTCACCGAGATGCCAGACGGCACCCGCACTCTTCGCGTGGAGGATTAGTCCGCAAGCGTTTGGTAGTCCCACTGGGCGAGGGACAGGTCGACACAGCCATTGGGTTTGAAAGGAACGCCTTCGGCTTCGAGGAGAGGACGCTGCTCCTGCCAGACAGGTGCAAGGCGACCTTGCGCATTGACCACCCGATGGCAAGGCAGATGTGCAGAAGAAGTGGCACCGCACAAGAGATGTCCCACCAAACGGGAATGGTTGGGATAGCCTGCCAATAGTGTTACCTGCCCATATGTAAGCACCTTGCCATACGGAATGGCAGCGACAATACTATAGATATCCCGGCGAAAGCGAGCGGTGTTGACGGGCATGATAATGACGCTTATAGCAAGGTATTTTGAGAGGATTCCAATTGGAGCAGGAAACGCTTGGCAGGAAGTCCGCCGGCGTAACCTGTGAGGGTGCCATTAGTGCCGATTATCCTGTGGCAAGAGACAAATACAGACATCGCATTGGCTCCGACAGCATTCGCCACTGCACGCACCGATTGCGGGCAATGGAGACGCTCTGCCAACTGCAAGTAGGTGACGGTCTCGCCGTAAGGTATGGTGAGGAGCGAAGACCAAACGGCTTGTTGAAAGGCTGTGCCCGCAAAGAGGAGAGGGACAGAAAACGTGCGGCGTGCGCTATGGAAATACTCGTCTAATTGGCTGATTGCCATATCAATAGTGGCACTCTTGCTACTTGTAATGTCCGCGTGGAGGTATCGATACAAGCGGGACAGGACCGCATCAGCGTTGCGGCGGTTAGTCCAATCGCAAAGGCATAGTTGGTCGCCCAATGAGCCAAGCAGCAGGTCGCCACAAGGCGAATGGTAGACCTGTGTGCAGATAATGTCAGAAGTAGCCATCAATTTATGTACGATTAACGAATTTATGATGTACGATTTTTTCCCTGCGGTTACCCTGTCCTTGCCGAGAGGATAGCCCCATTCTTATCTCCCATAACTACTACCAAACCACAGAACCGAACCAAATCAAGTGCAAAGATAATACACAAACGGTCGTTTTGCAAGGACGGCTGTCCATAAAATGTACAAGCGTATGGATTGCTGTCCATATTCTAAACGTAGTGTACTGATTTGTAGCGCACTACACCTTTTGTCTAAATCACGTTATCCATAGCAGACAATTATGTATTGATATTGTTTGGCATACAATGGTGGTATACAATAGGGGCTGCCCACGCGAGCAGCCCCTAAAGATGAATTAGGCATTGCGTATGGTTACTTCACCTCTATGCCTGTGAGGGTGTAGAGTACACCTTCGCGCAGGATGTACACTTGCCCGTCGCGGAACACCTTTTGCGCGGCGTGGTCGGTAGTAACATCTGCCTGCACTTGCTCTGTGTCGGTGGCGCTCATACATTGGATGTACTTGAACGACCCAAATACAGCATCCATCTGATAATCACGCAGATTGTCGCAGGGTACATACAGGTTCACATTGTAGTTGGCAAACGAGGTGTTGTCTGCCACAGGCGGCTCGGTGGGGTAAGCGTAGATGTCGTACAACCTGCGGCAACCAGCAAAGGCATTTGCCCCTATAGAGGTCAAAGTATTTGGCAGGTCTATCTTGCCAAGTTTCACAAAGCCGTTGAAGGCATTGTTTCCGATATGCGTAATACCCTGCTCTAATACGACAACATCTGTGGTATCGCGGAACAAGAGCCATGGTATATCGTTTCCATTGTAATCATACATCGCCCCCGTCCCCGAGATAGTAAGCGTATGCCCCGCATATTGCCAATAGAGGTCGTACCCGCATTGTCCAGAGAACGTCTGTGCGAACTCCGCCGTAAAGGTTGTGTCGTTGGTCAGCACAATCGTGCGAGGATTATCCGTATTGCCATCCGTCCATTGTACAAAGTGATAGCCATGATAAGAAATAGCATATATTTGACAGGAGGTATTTGGCTTGAATTGTCCCGCACCACTAATTTGCCCCCTACTATCATTTGAAGAAACTAATGTTAGAATAGGGTCATCGGCGAACTCTGCCGTTAAGGTCATATCTTGCGTTACCGTCACCAATCGTGGGTTGTCAGTATTGCCATCCGACCAACGCACAAAATGGCGATGTTCGTTTTCAGGAATGGCAGAGACATTCACTTGCAGCCCCACAGCACATCGGATGGTGTTTGCACTCTCACACCCAACGGTGGATAAAGTTAGAGTCACAAATGTATTTTCTGATAATGGTGGCATTGAGACTGATAGACATACAGGGCGGACAGACTGACCGAAGTAGCGGTAGGGGCTGTTCACATACCACCTGCGCGAACCGAAGCGCATCTCCCACGCTCTGCTCTGGTCGTCCGTGCAGAGCGACGAAGACCAGTATCGGCCTTCACCAATAGAGAAGTCCGTACCGAAGCGATACCCTGCAACGGGGAGAAAAATGGAATTGCCGTTCGTCTTGCTTGTTACAAGATAGCCGTTAACGCTGTTATGCGTTGTCCAAGTCCACATGCAGTTCTCTCGCAATTCTGTCCATTCTGCATCGGTCGGCATACGCCAACTGCCACCCCAATTCACGTGGGCAGCATCGTCTTCAAACTCTAATGTTGTTTTGCCATCCGTATTGTTGTACTTGGTAAGATTATTAGAACTACCATATTTATACGTGTCCCACCAGTAGTCGTCTTTTGGCAATACTTCGCCCCATGCATAGTAGTTGCCATAGCCTTCTATACTATCAGTACCGATGTTGCACGTTGCCCATTTCACCCCGCTTGGCAAATCAAGACTAACCCATGCATAACCATGTTCCTGACCGATACAAGCATCTACGGTTTGACCATTTTTACTACAATCATCAAAGATTGACACCTGTGTAACATCTGCCCACACAGATATTCCCGTCAGCAGGGCGACACATAATGATAATACTTTTGTTTTCATAACCAAAGAATCTAATTTACGGAATTGTTATTTGTATTGACTTGCGGATTGAGGAGAGTGTGCAGTACGAACTCCACCACTTGCAGGGCAGTGGGTTGTTTTATCTCCCACATCTTGGCGGGGTCTTTGTCCCATGTTACCCAAAAATCTTGTATCGGGTAATTGGGGGCATACTTTTCTTCTATCATACGATAGGAGGAGTTCTCGCGGTTGTAACTGCGTGTGCAGCAGATGATAATATCCACACCGCGTTGCAGAAAGTCGTCCACATCATGCTCCACGGTCTCCGCAAAGTCGCCCGCACTGGTAATCCCCACTTTCTTGCCGAAGATAGTCAGGATTGCCTTGAAATCGCGGCGTCCGTCTTCTTCCCGCACATTGAGGAGATAAGGGATAGGAGCGGGTGTGCGGACTTCACCGTTCCATACACTGAAAATGTGGTAACTGCCGTGGTCTGTCATCGGCGACAGATACTGATACACCATCCATGCGGTGGTGGTTTTGCCCGAGTTTTGCGTACCTCGGAGAATGACAAATTGCGCCATAATGGTTTGCCTTTGTTCGGGCGGCGGCACCTCACCCACCCATGATACAAAAAAGAAGCGTGGTACCTTATCTATGCTCATTCTCCACTTTGAGGTTCCAGCAAGACCCTTCCACAAGAATAAACAACAATGCCCACGCCAATATGCACAAACACGCCACAAGGTGCGTAGTTCATACACATTACAGGCATTCATTGCCGTTCTTGTTTTGGGCGGAGAAATTTGCTGGATTTCAAAGTGCCAAAACAAGCGTCAATAAACGCTTTCAATAAAAACATATACGCTCAGGCTCGCCAAACTGGGCATTGTCAGAAGTATTCTTGCCGGTCTTGACAGACGACAGCCCACCCCAAACGATACCCCTGCAAGCCTTTGCAGGTGCAAAAGTAAGGAATTATTTGCAGGTATGCAAATAATTTCATTTACGATTTACAAATTTACGATGTACGATTTATTGTTGCAATTTAGTAATTTGGCCTGAATGCCTATAGGGGAATGATGTTGCTTTTGAAGGAGATATATCTGTATTTTGCACTGAATGAGTGCAGTTTTATATACAGATGTGCACTGAATGAGTGCAAATGTACCATGCTATGAACTGAACGATTTGCGACTTTTTTGTTCAATGGAGTAAACAGAAATCGTCATTTTTTGTTCAATGCGCTGAACAGATTGCAAAGATTGTGTATTTCTTTTACTGTGAATCCGATATAATGAAAACTTATAGAACAAAAACTGCCTTACACGGACAACACGTCCGCACAAAAAGAAGACACAAATTTGTCAACAACTGACAACAACAAACCAAAAACAATAACGGACGGCTACGCCGTATTTCCACAAATTAATCATAAACTTCATATCTGAAAATTAGCGTAACTGACGTAAATATAAACCAAAACATAGATAACATAGAAAACTTTCACGCGGACAACATGTCCGCATTGGAAGATTAAATTATAGATGTGGTTGCCTTGATGGATTATTTGATTATTTTGCGAGAGGAGGCATTCGGATTATGACAGAATGGCACCACAAAGTGTCAAATCGGCAGATATTGGTGGTATAGTGAGGGTAGGAGAGTGACAAGAAGGGGGCAGAAAGGGTGTAGGAAGGGGTGTGGCACGGAAATTGAAAGATACAGGGCGAATGCGGATTGCGAGAGCGGTCTAAAGAGAGGCGGCGAGCAGGACGCACTAAACTAAACTATAAAATTTATACGACTATGTTACCTACAGTTAGAAAGAATGAGCAAAACTGGTTACCGAGTTTCTTCAATGATTTCTTCAGCGATGAGTGGCCTACGATGCACAATGTGGCAAGTGCCGCACCCGCCATCAATGTGAAAGAGGACGAGAAGGCTTACCACGTAGAGATAGCCGCTCCGGGCATGGCAAAAGAGGATTTCAAAGTACATGTGAACGACCAAGACGAATTGGTAGTGAGCGTGGAGAAGAAACAAGAAAACAAAGAAGAGGACAAGAAATACAAGTTCCTTCGTCACGAGTTCAACTACAGCCACTTTGAGCAGTCGCTGCTCCTGCCCGACAACGTGAACAAAGACGCTATCGCCGCGAAAGTGGAACACGGTGTACTGCATATCGAGTTGCCTAAGTTGGACCCTGTAGTACAAAAGCAACCGACGAGGGTGATTGATATTCAATAAGTTGTGGTATGCGAGGACGGAGGCGCGCAGTGATAAGGGAAGACGCGCAATGCCCGCAAAGATGACTTGTTGAAGCGTGCAGAGAAGAAAAATTAATTGTTAGTTCTGCATAAGGAAAGGGCTACCCAGCCAGAGGAGACGGGTAGCCCTTTCTGTGTGTAGAGGGCAATCATGTAGTGGGGTACAACAGTTTAAGCACACGGCAAGGTCATCGCAATCACATACTAATCTCATACTAATCACATACTAACCACATACTAATCACATACACTTAACCCGACGGGAACCCGACAAACAATGCGCAATTCTCAATGCGTAATGCGCAATGGGTGTGGGGAGGTGCCTGAGAAATAAACGGACGGCTACGCCGTATTAACCCCATTAGCCATAAAAGTCAGTGATGAAATTATACTTAACTGGCAAGTCAGTGATGAAATTGTACTGAACTGATAAGTCGGTGAGGAAATCCTATAAGTGTGCATAGTGTGCAATTCTTTGTTGCGGTTTTGCGTATTTCGGCGATTTTATGTAACTTTGCAGCCGTAAATGAAACCGAAAAGCCTATATATGTGCGTATTTAATATACTGCTGACGGTAGCGGCATACGGGTATCTGGTGTACAGGCTGGCGGTGTTTGACGGGTACGCTGCATTGGCGGAGAGTTGGGGAATGGCGAGCAGCGGACAATGGGTGTGCCTGTTGGCGGCGGTGCTGCTGGTGCCGCTGAATGTGGTTTGTGAGGCATGGAAATGGCAGACGCTGTTGCGCGCTGTGGAGCCGATGGGGATAGGTGAGGCGCAAAGGCAGGTGTATTACGGGTATGTGGGTGCATTTGTAACTCCCTATAAGGCAGGAGATTACCCTGCACGTGTGATGCGGCTGCATGATAGTTCTGCATGGTCGGCGGCAGTGGCATTGGGCTTGGTGGGGTCGGTGGCGTTGCTGGTGGTGGAGGTGTGTCTGGGTGTGCCGGCAGTGGTGCTGTTGGCAGAATATGAGGCAGGGATAGATGTGCGCAATGTGCTGATTGCTACGGCGGTAGTGGTGGCATTGCTGATACTGATGCCAATGTGCCTCAAGCGGTTGGCACACCGCGAGTGGCGGAGTGAGCAACTGAGGAGAATGTTCGGGGCATTGGCACAACTGAGATGGCAACGATTGATGAAAGTGGTGATTATCAGTCTGCTACGCTATATGGTATGGGCGGTGCAACTGACATTGGTACTGCGGTTTTGCGGGGTGGTGCTGACGCCCGTGCAACTGCTACTGACGATACCGACATACTACCTGCTGCTGGGCGTGGTGCCGTCGGTGCCCGTGGCGGATATTGCGGTGAGGGGGAGCCTGTCGATAGTGGTGTTCGGGGTGTTCAGCCCGAATACGGCGGGTATTGCCATCGCCATCACGGTGATATGGGTGATAAACACCCTGCTGCCGATGGTGGTGGGGACGGTAGTCGGAACAGGGAATAACACCTTGGTAACAGAGGGGGATGAACATATAATTACCGTGTAATTGACCATTAATTTGGGATATGGTACGAGGTTGACAAGAAGACTAACAAACTAAACATATAAATTATGACTATTTCATTTTCAATCAATTACCAAACTCAGTGGGGGCAAAAGGTGGTGGTGATGTACGCTGCGGACGCAGACGTGCACGAGACTGCTACGCCCACCGTGCTCAATCTGGAGTGTCACGGCACCGCTGACTGGTCTGCGCAACTGACTATCAGCGATATACACCGCTATCTATCCTATTCGTATGCCGTGCTTGACGAGCAGGGCGAAGTGCTCCGCCGAGAGGACGTGGCGCACAAGATAGACTGTGCACCCGGGAATATGGTTATCCGCGACCGCTGGCAGGACAATCCGCACTCGCTGTTTGCGTCGAAAGTGTTCAGCGAGGTGCTGTTTGCGCACCGCCCGATGACCCGCAACAGCAAGATGACGGGCAATATCAACGTGGTGGTGTATGTGCCCCGGTTGGAGCGTAATCAGTCGGTGGCTATCATGGGCAATGTACCCGCCCTCGGACAATGGGATAAGGCTAATATGCTCAGAATGAGCAATGTATCCGACAATGACGACACCTATAACCCGCTATGGACGGCGTCATTCCACGCCAATATCGGCACAGTGGTGGAGTATAAATACGTGATTATTGACACCAAGTCGGGCGAAGTGATTGACATCGAGTGGGGCGAGAACCGCAAGGTGTGGGACGTGCAACGCGGCAAACACTATCTGATTGACGATGAGCCGTTCCGCTACACGCAAGCCAACTGGAAAGGGGCCGGTGTGGCAGTGCCGGTGTTCTCGTTGCGTTCGGAGAACGGCTTCGGTATCGGCGAGTTCCAAGACCTGAAGTTGCTGGCAGACTGGGCGGTGCTCACGGGACAGAAGATGATTCAGACGCTGCCTATCAACGACACCACGCTGCTGCACACCAACCGCGACTCGTATCCGTACAACGCCGTGAGCGTGTTTGCGCTGCACCCTATCTATATAAATATAGAGAAAATGGGCACGCTGACGTCCGCGCAAAAGAAGAAATATCTGGCTACCAAAGAGGAGTTCAACAAGAAGCAGATTGCTGATTATCAGTGCGTTTACGATGAGAAGATGAAGTACTTCAAGGCGTTGTACAAAGCGGAGAAGGCAACGGTGCTCGCGTCGGAGGCGTACAAGGCGTTTGTGGAGAAGAACAAGGAGTGGCTGCTGCCATACGCACAGTTCATGTCCAAGCGCGACAAGCAGCCCAAGGACTTCTATTGCTACCTGCAGTTCCACGCCGACAAGCAGTTGGCGGACGCTGTGGCGTATGTGCACTCGGTGGGCGTGGCTATCAAGGGGGATATACCAATCGGCATCTCGCCCGACTCGGTGGACGCGACTACCGACCCGCAGTTGTTCAACCTTGACGCCAGTGCGGGTGCTCCGCCCGATGATTTCGATGCGTGCGGACAGAACTGGGGCTTCCCGACTTACAACTGGGATGTCATGGCAGAGGACAACTACCAGTGGTGGCGCAAGCGTTTCACCAAGATGGCGGACTATTTCGATGCCTACCGGATTGACCATATTCTCGGCTTTTTCCGTATCTGGCAGATGCGCAAGACCGATGTGTGGGGGCTGTGCGGACATTTCTCGCCCGCCATGCCGTACACGTTGCAGGACCTGTGGAATATGGGCGTCAAACTTGACGAAGACCGCATGACCAAGCCCTATATCCGCGCCAACTTCCTCGGCGATGTGTTCGGCTACGACACCGACTATGCCAAGGAGCATTTCCTCAATACGCGCGACGGGTATGTGTATTGGTTCAAGGACGAGTTCGACACGCAGGTGAAGGTGCAGGCCTACTTTGACAACCCCGACAACCGTCAGGCGATGGAGGGCAAGTGCAACCCCGACAACGTGAAGAACGGGCTGCTGTATCTGCATTGCGAGGTGCTGTTCGTACGCGACCAGCGTGACCCCGAACTGCTGCATCCGCGCATAGCACTCTATCAGTCACACAGTTACGCCGAACTGTATGAGGACCAGCGCCAACTGCTGGCTGATATTCACAACGACTATTTCTATCGCCGCCACACGGACTTCTGGCGTGACTCGGCTATGCGCAAACTGCCTACGCTCATCGCCTCCACCGACATGCTCTGCTGCGGTGAGGACCTTGGTATGGTGCCCTCGTGCGTGCCGCAGGTGATGCACGAGTTGCAGATACTTTCGCTGGAGATACAGCGTATGCCCAAAGACCCGACCAAGCAGTTTGCTCACCCTGCCGATGCACCATACCTGAGCGTTTGCACCACGGGCACGCACGATATGAACCCGCTCCGTGCATGGTGGGAAGAGGACGCTGCCGTCACCCAACGTTTCTACAACGAGCAGATGGGCTGGCAAGGCGCGGCACCACACGAGATGACGCCCGAGATAGCGGAGTTCATCATCAACCAGCACATGTACAGCCCTGCCATGTGGGTTATCCTGCCGCTGCAGGATTGGCTGGCGATTGACGGCGAGGTGCGCCTGCCTGATGCACACGCCGAGCGTATTAACCTGCCGTCTGACCCGCACCATTTCTGGAACTACCGCATGCACCTCTGTTTGGAGGATTTGCTGAAGAAAGATACATTCAATGAACATGTACGCCAGTTGACGCGAGTGCGATAATCCCACTATTCAGAATTTTTGGTCCGATAAGGCTGCCAATGTACTTGGCAGCCTTATTTCGTATCCCTAATTGTGATTAGGCGGCTTTTGCCTTTTACCTACAATGCGGGATTGCGCACCGCGGCTAAAGGCAGTACTTTTGCAGCGTGATTTGAAACAATGCAAAGGGTTAAATAATATGTGTAAACAAAACGGAGTTCTACTTCTTGCTATTCTGCTGATTAGTAACATGGTATATGCAGGTGCGGAAGACTCTATCCGCGTCAGTGCTGCCGATTTGCAGGCACTCATGCAGCGTGTAGAGCGTCTCGAACAAACCCAATCCACGGTTGATGCCACCACAGGGGCTACCCTAAAAGTGGGTAAGCAGCACACCACTCCGGCGGACAGCATCACCACTACACAGGAGCGCAAGCCGCGGCTGACTATTGGCGGGTACGGGGAGGCGACGATGAAGCGTTGCTTCTACTCCAACAACTATCTGCGCTACACCTCGCCGGAGAAATACAAGAATGACCAATATGGCGAGTTCGACCTGCCCCACGTGGTAGTGTATATGGGCTACGACTTCGGCAAGGGTTGGTCGATGGGTACGGAGATTGAGTTTGAGCATGGCGGAACAGAGGCGGCTGTGGAGATAGAGGATGAGGAAGGCGG